>JAQGNC010000462.1 GCA_028292065.1 Betaproteobacteria bacterium | reverse complement strand
GCGGGCCGACTTCGAGGACGCATGCACGAAGCTCTTCGCCGGAGACGCCGTAGCGCGCGCACCAGAAATGCACTTCCCACTCTTCGTCTAGCCCGACGCGCGTCAGGTCGTGGGGCGCGCGATCGTTTTTATCTACGAGTACCATGGTCGATCTCCTGTGAGTCCGGCATGCAGTCCGGCGCGTTGACTCCTGCAAGCGCTGCTCCCGCGGGGTCTGTGGGGTCAGACCCCGGTTTGCAGCGGCACGAAGCTTTCATGCTCGCCGGCATGAGCGAGCCGCTGCATGTCGTATGTCCCCACTGCTCGACCGTCAACCGCGTTCTGCCCGAGCGGCTCGGTCCTGGTGCGAAGTGCGGTAAATGCAAACAGCCGCTCTTCGCCGGCAAGCCGGAGGAGCTCGACGAAGGCAATTTCGACACGCACCTCAGCAAGAGCGATCTTCCGCTGGTCGTCGATTTCTGGGCGGCGTGGTGCGGCCCGTGCAAGATGATGGCGCCGCACTTCGAGCGTGCGGCGGCCGAGATCGAGCCCGCGGCCCGGCTCGCGAAGCTCGATACCGAAGCGTCGCCGCGGATCGCGGGCCGTTATGGTATCCGCGGGATACCGACGGTGATCATTTTCAGGAAAGGTGCTGAAATCGCCCGGCAGTCCGGGGCGATGGACTACGGCACGCTCACGCGCTGGATCCGCAGCTCGATCTAGCGCGTCACGCCGGTTTTGTTTTCCGCTTCAACTTCCGGTCGGCCATGATCTTCGCGTAGCAATCCGCGCACACTTCGCGGCGGTGGGTGGTGCCGGGCAGGGACTTGAACTGCTCGCGCGGCCGGTAGTGCTGCCCGTGGTAACAGAACTTGAGAGTATTCGTCATGGCAGCGCCAGAAGCATGGGGTGGGGGCGAAGCAGTCCTGTAGCCTGCGGCGCGCGCGCCGAGGCCTGGCCGGCGACGTCGTAGGATTTGAAAAACGCCTTCAGGGGTGCGGAGTCCGGCAGGACGTACACGATCCCCCCCTTGGGCCCGAATTGCGGATGCACCACCCGGTCGTAGAACGCGGGGGGCACGTTGATGCAGCCGTACGTGATGCGGTGCTGCGCGGGGTCGTTTGAGGCCATGCGCTCGTGACGCCGCTCCTTGGTTCGCTTGCGGGAAAGCCTGTGGATGGCGATGCCGGCGTCGTAATCGACCCACAGCACGGTCTCGCGTTTGAGGTTTCGATCCTCCTCAGCGAAAAAGCGCCCCGCGGGCGTGATGCGCTGCCACGGCTGCGTCTGGTACATGTCCATGCTGACCACGCCGGGCGCGAATTTATCGCCGACGCCGATGCCGAGCAGGACCGGCGTCGATTCGATGAGCCTGCCGGCACGATCGAAGGCCAGCGCCTTCGCGCCGACTTTGTCGACCACGATGAAAGGCAGTCCTTTGTTGTCGCCCGAGTGGACCGCCCAGTCGGCGATGTGCTGCACGTCGGCGGAAGACGCCTCACCCCTGAAGTCCGCCCGCCTGAGCGATGCGCTGTCGGCTGTCGCGCTCTGGGCGGCTGCGGCCCCGAGCGGCGAGGCAGCGAGCACCACGAGCACACCGCAGGCGCTGAGGATTCCTGCTGTTCGTATCATTCTTTGATGACAATCCGTGCTGAGCCGTATCCTCGATATCCTAGCAGTTGCCGGGCCGGGAACAAACAAAATCGGCGGCTGCGGCGGCACATCGGCAGCCGCAGCGCGGGTTTCCAGTCGTGCAACGCGTCTTTTGCTGCACGCGTGGCGCTGGCAGCCCCCAATCAAAGGGAATTACATAGATGACGTAAAGTATGTAATTCCCCAGAAAAAAGGCCGGGCACTCCCGTGCCCGGCCCTGTGTTGCGTCGCGTACGCTCAGGAGCGCTCGAGCGGTATGCCGCGTTCCTTGATGAGCTTCGCCCACTTGGCCTGGTCCATGCGGATGAACTGGGCGAACTGTTCGGGTGTATTGCCGGCGGGCTCCGCGCCGAGGGCGACGAGCCGCTCTTTGACGTCGGGCATCGCGAGCACGCGGTTCACGTCGGCGCTGATCTTCTTCACGATGTCCTGCGGGGTGCCCGCGGGCGCGAGCAGGCCGAACCAGCCGACCGCTTCATAACCCGCAATCCCGGCTTCGGCCACGGTCGGGAGGTCCGGCGCTGCCGACGAGCGCTTGCTGCTCGTCACCGCCAGGGCGCGCAGCCGCCCGCTCTGCACGTGCGACATCACCGCCTGCGACGGCGCAAACATGACCTGCACGTGACCACCCATGAGATCGTTCACGGCCTGTCCGACACCCTTGTAAGGCACGTGCAGCATGTCGACTCCGGCCATCGACTTGAAGAGCTCCGCCGACAGGTGCGATGCCGCGCCCGGCCCGGTCGAGCCGTACGCGACCTTGCCTTTGTTCGACCTGGCGAATGCGACGAGCTCCTTGATCGATTTCGCAGGCAGCGACGGGTGCACGACGACGATATAAGGCGGCGCCGAGACGAGGCTGATCGGTGCGAACTGCGAGACGTTTTCCTGCGTGAGCGACGCGGTCGAGCTCATGAGGAGCGTGTAGCCGTCGGCCGACGATTTGGCGACGGTGGTCGCGCCGATCGCGCCGGCTGCGCCGGGCCGGTTCTCGACGATCACCTGCTGCTTCCAGGAAGTGGTGAGCTTCTCGCCGAGAACGCGCGCGAGGATGTCGGTGCCGCCGCCGGGCGGGAAAGGCACGATCACGCGGACCGGCTTGGTCGGATAGTTCTGGGCCGCGGCGCCGAGCGCAAGGCCGGCGAGCATGGCGGCGCATATAGCGCTGCGTAGGAGTTTCATGCAGGGGTTCTCTCGGGGTGAAGTTAGGAAAGAATGGCTAGGACGGGAGCAGTAAATCGGGGTCTGAGCAGTAAACCGGGGTCTGACCCCAAAAAGCCGGGGTCAGACCCCAGCGGGTCAGACCCCACGGGTCAGGCGCCGGCGGGTGCGACGATGCGGGTGCGCAGCGTCATCGCCGGTTTTTCGAAAGCGCATTCGACCACGTCGCCGGGCTTCACGTAGAGGGCTTCGGCGTTCGGCTTGCCGACGGCGACGCCGCCCGGCGCCCCGGTCGAGAACATGTCGCCGGGCTCGAGCGGGATGAGCCGCGAGAAGTGCTCGATGATGTCCGGGAGCTTCCAGATCTGGTCCGACGTGTTCACCCGCATGCGCTGCTCGCCGTTCACGCTGCACGTGACCCAGATGTCGTAGGGGTCGTCGACTTCGTCCATCGTGATGATGCAGGGCCCCAGCGGTCCGAAGCCGGGCGCGTTCTTCGAAGTCCAGAAGCGCGAGCCTGATGCGACTTCGCGCTTCTGGGTGTCACGGCAGGTGAGGTCGTTGAGGATCGTGATGCCGGCGACGTAATCGAACGCATCCCTGCGTTTGACGCCGTATGCCGGCTTGCCGATGACGAACACGAGCTCGGGCTCGTAATCGAGGCGCATCACGGTCGAAGGACGCTCGACTTGCGCGTCGTGTCCGGTGAGGCAGCTGTTGAGCTTGATGAAGCCGGTGGGCTCGCCCGGAATTTCCTTGATGAGGTCGTTGGCCGCGAGCTCCGCGAGGTGGGTGCGATAGTTCTTGCCGACGCACAGGAATTTATCGGCGTTCGTGATCGGCGCCAGGTAGCGGATCTCCGATGCGGCGAGCAGCATCCCGGCGGGAAGACTCCACTGGCGCGATTTCACCGCGTCGAGCAGCGCGCGAACGTGCGCCAGGCCGGCGGGGCCGAGCGCGAGCAGCTCGCGCATCGTCGACGGCACCGCGGATGAGCCGGGCTCGAGCGCTTGTGCGGCGGCGAGGTCGAGGATGCGCTCGCCGAACATCGCGCCGAGGCGCGGAATCGCGTTTTTTGCGGGGATCGTGAAAGTCAGCAATCTCACGGCTGCAGATCTCCTCAG
>JAQGNC010000453.1 GCA_028292065.1 Betaproteobacteria bacterium | reverse complement strand
ATGAGGAGGAGAAAACAAATGCACCTTCGACCGGACCGCATCGCGACGGTAATCGGCGCGACGCTTGCCGCCCTCGCGCCACTCGCAAGCGCCCAGACCTTCCCCACCAAGCCGATTCGCATCCTCGTCGGCGCGCCGCCGGGCGGCAGCAACGACATCTTCGCGCGCGCGATCGGACCGCGCATCAGCCCAGCGCTCGGGCAGTCCGTCATCGTCGATAACCGTCCCGGCGCGAACCAGCTGATCGCGGGGGACCTCTGCGCCAAAGCCGCGCCTGACGGCCATACGCTGTACATCACGACGACGTCGTTCGCGGCGGGCGTCGCGATCGCGCCGAAGCAGCCTTTCGATCCGGTGAACGACCTGACCGGCGTGACCAAAGTCGGCAACGGCCCGATGGCGCTGGTCGTGCATCCGTCGCTGCCGGCGAAGAACGCGAAAGAGCTCGTCGCAATCGCGCGCGCGAGACCGGGCCAGCTCAACTACACCTCTTCCGGCGTCGGCAGCATCAACCACATGGCGATGGAAGTATTCAAATCCGCCGCGAAGATCGACCTCGTTCACATCCCGCACAAGGGGATGGGCCCCGCGGTCACCGACCTCATGGCGGGCAACGTCCAGGTTCTCATCGTGAGCCTGCCGTCGGTCGCCGCGCAGATGAAGTCGGGGCGGCTGCGCGCGCTCGGCGTGACCGGCTCGAAGCGCACGAGCTTCGCACCCGAGCTGCCGACCGTCGCGGAGTCCGGCGTTCCCGGCTTTGAGGCGACCCTGTGGTGGGGCATCTTCGCGCCGTCCAAGACGCCGAAACCCGTCATCGATCGCCTCAACAGCGAGATCCACAAGGCGATGGCGACACCCGACATGAAAAAAGTCTTCGTCGATTTCGGCGCCGAGCCCGACCCGACCACGCCTGAAGCGTTCAGCGCGTACGTCAAGGCGGAGATCGCCAAGTGGACGACGGTGGTCAGGGACGCGAAGATCAAGGCTGAGTGATGAAGTGATGGGCTCCCGCGGTCGCCCATCGCTCGTAAAAGGCTTAAAACGTGGCACTGAAACAACGAAACTACGAACCCCAGGCGACCGGCACGTTACACGCTGTACGCGTGCTCGACCTCTCCCGGCTCGTCGCGGGCAACCAGCTCACCCAGGTGCTCGGCGATTACGGCGCTGAGGTGATCAAGGTGGAGCCGCCTGCGGGCGACACGCTGCGCGCGTGGCGCATCAAGGGCGTCGAGACCAACTGGAAGGTTTACGCGCGGAACAAGAAAAGCCTGTGCCTGGAGCTTCGCGTGCGTGAGGCGCGCGAAGCGCTCCTGAAGCTCGTGTCGACCGCGCACGTTTTCGTCGAGAGCTTCAGGCCCGGAACGCTCGAGAAGATGGGTCTCGGTCCCGACGTGCTGCTCGCGGCGAACCCGAAGCTCGTCATCGTTCGCATCTCCGGTTTCGGCCAGGACGGCCCGTACCGCCGCCGGCCGGGATTCGGCACGCTGGTCGAAGGCATGTCCGGTTTCGCATCGTTCAACGGTTTCGCCGACCGCGAGCCGGTGCTGCCGCCGATGTATCTCGCCGATACGCTTGCGGGCCTATATGGGTCGACCGCGGTGATGATCGCGCTGCGCGAAGTCGAGCAGAAAGGCGGCAAAGGCCAGGTGATCGACCTTTCGCTGCTCGACCCGATGTTCGCGGTGCTCGGACCCCAGGCTGCGAATTACCAGCTCACCGGCAAAGTGAAGCCGCGAACCGGCAGCCGCTCGACCAACGCGGGGCCGCGCAACGCCTATCGCTGCAGCGACGGACACTACGTGTGTCTCTCGGCGTCGACCCAGAAAATGGCCGAGCGCGTGTTCCGCTCGATCGGCAGGCCCGATCTCGTCGACAACCCGCGCTATCTCACCAACGAAGACCGCGTGAAGAACGCCGCGGAGCTCGATGCGATCATCGGGCCATTCATCGCAGAAAAGACACAGGCTGAGAACGTCGCGTTCTTCGAGGAGGCTGAAGTGACGATCGGCCCGATCTACGACATCTCGCAAATCGTCGAAGACCCGCATTTCATCGAGCGCGAGCTCGTGGCCGACTATCCGGACGCGGACATGGACACGTTCCCGATGCATCACGTGGTGCCGAGGCTTTCGGGAACGCCGGGAACGATCAGGACGCCGGCGCCGCGGCTGGGGGAGCACAATCGCGAGCTGTTGGAGGAGATCGGGGTCGACGCAGCGGGTTACGAAGCCCTGGTCGAGGCGGGTGCGGTGTGTGCAGGTTTGAGCATCGACGAGGAAGCGGGGTAGTAAAAACGTTGCACCCCGTTGCCCCTCACCCCGACCCTCTCCCCGCTAGCGCGGGGCGAGGGAGACAAACAAAAGCGCGCGCGGCGCGTGTCCCCTCGCCCCGCAGTAGCGGGGAGAGGGTTAGGGTGAGGGGAAACGCACTTCGGCCTGCCTCCCTCGCCCCGCGGTAGCGGGGAGAGGGTCGGGGTGAGGGGAACGGGGTGAAAGGAAGCGGCACTCAGCAACACACGGCGCGCATTTGCGCCGATCAACCAAGGAAGAACACATGGACATCCCGCGCCTGAACGGCATCATCAAACAGCTCGAGCAGGGCAGGAACACTTTCGTGAGCTTCGCGCCCGCGGACGTCGGCTACACGATCAGCGCCGCGACCGAGCCATACGACGGCATCGTGTTCGAGATGGAGCACGGGCCGTACGACATCCAGCAGCTGCGCCACTGTCTCCAGTACCTGCTCAACCGCAGGCAGATCGTCGAGTCGGGCAGCCTTGCGCCCGCGGTGACGCCGATGGTGCGCATTCCGCCGAACGGCAGCGAAATGAACCAGTGGGTGGCCAAGCAGGTGCTCGACAGCGGCGTCTTCGGCATCGTGTGGCCGCACGTGAGCACGGTCGAGGAAGCGCGCAACGCGGTCGCTTCGTGCCGCTACGCGCGTCCCGAAGGCGCGCCGATCTTCGAACCGAAAGGCCAGCGCGGCGATGCGCCCGCGGCTGCCGCGCGCTACTGGGGTCTCACCCAGCCCGAATACTACGCACGCGCCGACGTGTGGCCGCTCGATCCCAAAGGCGAGATCCTCGTCGGCATCATGTGCGAAGACGTGGTCGGCATGAAGAACCTGCCGAAGATCCTGAAGGAAGTGCCGGGCATCGGCGTCGTCATCATCGGCGAAGGCGATCTTTCGCAGAACCTCGGCTTCCCGCGGCAGTACAGCCATCCTACGGTCGCGGGCGCGATCAACGAAATCCTGAGTATCTGCAAGGACGCCAACGTCGCCTGCGGCCATCCTCACGTCGACGAAAAAAACGTGAAAGAAGTTATCGACCAGGGTTTCAAGTGGCTGATGCCGAAACCCGAGCGCACGAACGGCGCGCTCGCGATGGGCCGCAAGCTATCGCCAGGCGCCTGACGCGACCGGCGAGTCGAAGCGGCCGCGACCGAGCCCAATCCACTGCATTCAGCAACCAGAGGAAGAACACATCATGGCAAGCGTCGGTTACCACGAAGAAGTATCGGAGCTGTCGGACGAGACGCGCGACATGCATCGCGCGATCGTTTCGCTCATGGAAGAGCTCGAAGCGATCGACTGGTACAACCAGCGTATCAACGCGTGCAAGGATGAAAGCCTGCGCGGCATTCTCGTTCACAATCGCGACGAGGAAAAGGAACACGCCGCGATGGTGCTCGAATGGATCCGGCGCAAGGATCCTGTCTTCTCGCACGAGATGAAAGATTACCTGTTCACAGACAAGCCGATCACGGACAAGAAGTGAGCGCAGCCGGTCGGGGCGCGGTTGATGCCGTTCACCCTTCGACAGGCTCAGGGCGAACGGGGGTTTCACCCTTCGACAGGCTCAGGGCGAACGGGGGTTTCACCCTTCGACAGGCTCAGGGCGAACGGGGTGGTTTCACCCTTCGACAGGCTCAGGGCGAACGGGGTGGTTTCACCCTTCGACAGGCTCAGGGCGAACGGAGCCCGGCAGCGGCGGCTGTCACTTGAGGTCTTGAGATGATCATCGACTGCCACGGGCACTACACCACCGAGGCCCCTGCGCTGCTCGCTTACCGCAAGCGCCAGACTGCCGCGTTCAGCGCAGGCAAAGCGCTCGCGCCGGATTTCAGCGTTTCTGACGAGGAAATCCGCGAGACGATCGAGCCGAACCAGCTGCGCGTGCAGCAAGAGCGAGGGGTCGATCTGACGATCTTCTCGCCGCGCGCCGGCGGCATGGCGCATCACGTCGGCGACGAGCGCACGAGCCTCGATTGGAGTCGCGCGAGCAACGACATGATCCATCGCGTGTGCACGCTGTATCCGGAGAATTTCGTCGGCGTCTGCCAGCTTCCGCAGTCGCCGGGGGTGAGTCCCGCGAGCTGCGTGCCGGAGCTCGTGCGATGCGTGGAAGAGCTCGGCTTCATCGGGTGCAATCTCAACCCCGATCCTTCGGACGGGTACTGGACCGGACCGCCGCTGACCGACCGTCACTGGTATCCGCTCTACGAGAAGATGGTCGAGCTCGACGTGCCGGCGATGGTGCACGTCTCCACCTCGTGCAACCCGAACTTCCATCACACCGGCGCGCACTACATCATCGGCGATCCAACGGCGTTCATGCAGTTGATCCAGGCCGATCTCTTCAGGGATTTCCCGGGCTTACGCTTCATCATCCCGCACGGCGGCGGCGCGGTGCCGTATCACTGGGGACGCTACCAGGGCCTCGCGCAGGACATGAAGCGCCCGCCGCTCGAAGAGCTCATGAAGAACGTGTACTTCGACACGTGCGTCTATCACAAGCCCGGGATCGAGCTGCTGCTCGAAGTCGTGCCGGAAGACAACGTGCTTTTCGCGTCCGAGATTTTCGGCGCGGTGAAAGGCGTGAACCCCGAGACCGGGTTCAACTTCGACGACACCAGGCGTTACATCGAAAGCGTCGAAGGGATCAGCGC
>JAQGNC010000410.1 GCA_028292065.1 Betaproteobacteria bacterium | reverse complement strand
CGCCGGCGGCGCTGCGATCGCGTGGATGCTCGGCCTTCCGCTCGAAGCCGCGCTCATTGCGGGCGGCGCGCTGGCGATGTCGTCGACCGCGATCGTGGTGAAGCAGCTGCGCGACCAGCTCGAGCTGCAGACGCCGCACGGCCGGCTCGCGCTCGGCATCCTGCTGTTCCAGGACCTCGCCGCGATCCCTTTCCTGGTGGTCATCCCGATACTCGCGACCAGCGCGGATGCCAGCATCGGCGTGCCGCTCGCGTTGGCGGTGGGGAAAGCGGTCGCGGTGGCCGGCGGCATGCTCGCCTTCGGGCGCTACGCGCTGCGCGCGCTGCTGCGCGAAGCCGGGGAATCCACCGAGCTCTTCACGCTGACCGCGCTGCTCGTGTCACTCGCGGCCGCGTGGCTCACGCACCTGAGCGGGCTTTCGCTCGCATTCGGCGCTTTCGTCGCCGGCATGATGCTGTCCGGAACCGAGTACAGGCACCAGGTCGAGAACGAGATCCGGCCTTTCCGCGACGTGCTGCTCGGCCTCTTCTTCGTGGTGGTCGGCATGCAGCTCGAGCCTGCGCTCCTGCCCGCGACGGGACTCTGGATCGCACTGCTCGTCGCGGGCATCGTGCTCGGCAAAGGCGCGCTGGTGGCGTTCCTCGCACGCGCTTACGGCTATCACGCACCTGAAGCTTTACGCACCGGGATGACGCTCGCGCACGCCGGCGAGTTCAGTGTCGCACTGCTCGCCCTCGCGCTCGGCACCGGGCTCTTCACCGCAGAGGCGAGCCAGCCGATACTCGCCGCGGTGATCGTGTCGATGCTGATCGCGCCGCTCCTGATACGGCGCAGCGGCGCCATCGCCGCCGCCGCATTCCCCGCGAATGGCGGCCAGGCCAGCCACCAGGACGAACAGCGCATCGCCGCGGCGCTGCACGGCGTGCGCGGCCACGTGCTGGTCTGCGGCTATGGCCGCGTCGGCAGGCAGCTCACGCGCATACTCACCGCGCGCGGCGTGAGGTCCGTCGCGCTCGACACCGATCCGGGACGCGTCAAAGCGGGCTGGGACGCGGGCGAGCAGGTCTATTACGGCGATGCGACGCGGCCGGGCGTGCTCGAAGCCGCGGGCCTGAAAGACGCGCACGCCGTGGTCGTGAGCTTCGATCACACCGACTCTGCTTTCAGGGTGCTCAAGGCCGCGCGCGAAAGCCGTGCGCAAGTGCCGGTTCTCGCCCGCGCGACCGACGACGCGGCGTTCGACGCGCTGCTCGACGCCGGCGCCACCGGAGCGGTGCCGGAGACCATGGAAACGAGCCTCATGCTCGCGACGCAACTGCTGCTGATACTCGGCCAGCCGCCGCGGGACGTCGCCGCGCACATGCAGGTGCTGCGCGCCGGGCGCTACCGCCTGCTGCGCCCGGAGCCGCCGGCCGACCCGTTTTGAGCGCTCGCGCGGTTCCCGTGTTCCTTGATCCACATCAACCCGGCGCGGCGCGAGCGCTGGCAAAGTCCGGGGATCGGGGTCGAGCGCAAGGGGATGTGATGAACACAGCGGCGGAGCACGAATCCGCGACAGTCGCGGGGAGCGCGATGCACACCGTGACCGCGCTGATCAAACAGGAACATCGCACGCTCGGTATCGTGTTGCAGCTCCTGCAACGGTTGCTCGAGGAGGCGTCGTGCTATGGCGCGCACCGCGACTTCGCGCTGTTGTGCGCGACCGTGTACTACATCGACGACTTTCCCGAGCGCGTGCATCACCCGAAGGAGGAGCGGCACCTGTTTCCCGTATTGCAGCGGCGCACGAGGCGCTTCGACGGCGTCCTCGAAGCGCTGCGCGCCGAGCATGTGCTCAGCGCGCAGAGGGTCGCGCGCATCCATCGCGACCTCGTGCATTATCAGGCCGGTGCGCCCGAAGGTCTCGTCCGCCTCACCGCGGGCGTCGCCGCTTATGCCGAGCTGCTCCAGGGGCATATGCGCGCCGAAGAGCGAATGCTGGGCGACGCCTGCAGCGATCTCACCGATAGCGATTGGGTGGAGATCGAGCGGGGCTTCGGTGCCGATCGCGACCCGCTCGCTGCCGACACACGGCAGGAGTTCCGGCTGCTGCGCATGCGCATCCTTGCCGCGCTGCCGGAAAAAATGAGGCTCGACGCCGAGTCGACCGAGGCGATGCGCCCGGCGGAACGGCCGAACCCTTGATGTAGATCAAACCGCTCGGTCGCTACGAACCTACACTCCGCGAGGTGACACGCACGATTGCAAGAGTGGAGGTTCTATCGAAACGCAGCACGACGTCCGCAACGAAGCGGACCGCAGCAAGGCCCGGCTGTTCTCTACAGTCCCCGGGCGGCAGCAGCCCGACACCGGCCTCTTTCACGTAGCAGGCATACTCGTCCACGCGGCACCCGGACAGGCCCAAGCCGTGGCCACGCGCCTCGAAGCGGTTGCCGGCGCGCTCGTGCACGCACACGCCGACGGCAGGTTCGCGCTGACCCTCGAAGGGACCCGCTCGAGCGACATCGTCGAAGCGCTCACCACCATTCAGCGCATGCCCGGCGTCGTCGCGGCCGTGCTCGTGTCCGAACACAGCGAGCCGATCGACACGCTCGACGAGGAGATCGCGCTTGCCCCATAACATGACCCGACGCGAGTTCATGAGGAACTCGGCAGCGGCGGTCACTGCCGCCGCGGGCGGTCTCGCGTTCGAGGCAGTCGCCGCGAACGTGATCACCGATGCCGAAAGCGCGAAGCTGCGCTGGTCGAAAGCGCCGTGCCGCTTCTGCGGCACCGGCTGCGGCGTGAGCGTCGCGGTGAAAGAAGGCAAAGTGGTTGCGACCCACGGCGACCCCCAGGCCGAGGTCAACCGCGGGGTGAACTGCGTCAAAGGTTATTTCCTCTCCAAGATCATGTACGGGCAGGACCGGCTCACCACGCCGCTCCTGCGCATGAAGAACGGAAAGTACGACAAGGAAGGGGAATTCACCCCGGTCACGTGGGACAGGGCTTTCGACGTGATGGCGGAGAAGTTCAAGGCGGCGCTGCGCGACAAGGGCCCGTCAGGCGTGGGCATGTTCGGGTCGGGCCAGTGGACGATCTGGGAAGGCTATGCCGCGGTCAAGCTCATGAAAGCGGGCTTTCGCTCGAACAATCTCGACCCGAACGCGCGCCACTGCATGGCGTCCGCTGCGTCGGGCTTCATGCGCACCTTCGGCATGGACGAGCCGATGGGCTGCTACGACGACATCGAGCAGGCCGACGCCTACGTGCTGTGGGGCTCGAACATGGCAGAGATGCACCCGGTGCTGTGGCAGCGGATGGCGAGCCGGCGCCTGTCGGCGCCGCACGTGCAGGTGGCGGTGCTCTCGACTTACGAGAACCGCTCGTACGAGCTCGCCGACCTGCCCATGACGTTCACGCCGCAGACCGACCTCGCGATCCTCAACTACATCGCGAACTACATCATCCGCAACAACCTGGTGAATCGCGATTTCGTCGGCAAACACGTGAGCTTCAGGCTCGGCAACACCGACATCGGCTATGGGCTGCGCCCCGAGCACCCGTTGCAGAAAGCGGCGAAGAACGCGAACGACGCCGGCGGTTTCCAGCCGACGAGCTTCGACGAGTACGCGAAGTTCGTCGCGAAATACGACGTCGAGTACGCGTCGAAGATCTCGGGCGTGCCGCGTGACAAGCTCGAAAAGCTCGCGCGCCTCTACGCCGACCCCAAGATCAAGGTGATGTCGTTCTGGACGATGGGTTTCAACCAGCACACGCGAGGCGTCTGGGCCAACAACCTCATCTACAACATCCACCTGCTCACGGGAAAAATCGCGACGCCGGGCAACAGCCCGTTCTCGCTGACCGGACAACCGTCCGCATGCGGCACCGCGCGGGAGGTGGGCACGTTCTCGCACCGCCTGCCTGCCGACATGGTCGTCACCAACCCGAAGCATCGCGCGCACGCCGAAGAGATCTGGAAGCTGCCCCCGGGCACGATCCCCGACACGCCCGGCTATCACGCGGTCCTCCAGAACCGCATGCTCAAAGACGGCAAGTTGAACGCGTACTGGGTGCAGACCAACAACAACATGCAGGCCGCGGCCAACGTCAACAACGAAGGCTATCCCGGTTATCGCAATCCCGCGAACTTCATCGTGGTGTCGGAGGTGTATCCGACGGTCACGAGCGCTGCCGCCGACCTGATACTCCCCACCGCCATGTGGGTGGAAAAAGAGGGCGCGTACGGCAACGCCGAGCGGCGCACCCAGTTCTGGCAGCAGCTCGTCGATGCGCCGGGAGAGGCGCGCTCCGACCTGTGGCAGCTCATGGAGTTTTCGAAGCGCTTCAAAATCGAAGAAGTCTGGCCGAAAGAGCTCATCGACAAGAAACCCGAGTACCGCGGCAAGACCCTCTACGACGTGCTCTATCGCAACGGCCAGGTCGACCGTTTCCCGCTGTCGCAGACCGACGCGACCTACAACAACGCCGAGTCGAAAGCGTTCGGCTTCTACGTCCAGAAAGGTCTGTTCGAGGAGTATGCGGCGTTCGGCCGCGGGCACGGCCACGACCTTGCGCCTTTCGACGATTACCACAAGGTGCGCGGCCTGCGCTGGCCGGTGGTGAACGGGAAGGAGACGCGCTGGCGTTATCGCGA
>JAQGNC010000405.1 GCA_028292065.1 Betaproteobacteria bacterium | reverse complement strand
TCGCTGTGTACCGTGAAGCCGTCGCCGCGCGCGCACGCTTCGTCGTCGGACCGCTCACGCGTAACGGCGTGACCGCGATCGCGACGACGCTCAACCTGATCAGCGTGCCGACCCTCGCGCTCAACGTGCCCGAAGGCGTCGCGTCCAATCCGCTCAACCTGTACACCCTGAGCCTCCAGGTCGAGGCCGAAGCGCGGCAGGTCGCACAGCTCGCGATCCGCGAAGGGCGGAAGAAGGCGCTCACGGTCACCGATCCTTCGCCGCTCGGCCGGCGCATGCGCGACGCTTTTGTCGAGGAGTTCCAGCGCGGCGGCGGTTATCCGATCGCCGACTATCCTTACGCAACCGACGCCGCGAGCCTCGACAAACTGCGCCAGGCCGCGGCCCTCGGCGTGACCGACATGGTTTTTCTCGCGCTCGACGCGGGCCGCGCGCGCGCAATCCGGCCCCAGGTCTCGGCGCTGCCGGCGTACGGCACCTCACAGCTCAATCCCGGGCCGGGCGCGGTGTCGAGCTTCATCGATCTCAACGATCTGCGCTTCGTCGACATGCCGTGGATGCTGCAGCCCGATCACCCCGCGGTGATGGTCTATGCGCGCGCGACCCGGGACGCCGACGATCTCGAGCGCCTGCGCGCGCTCGGCATCGACGCATTTCGAGTCGCGTACGATCTGTATACCGGCAAGCGCGACCTCGACCTGGACGGGGTCACCGGGCGCCTCAGTCTTGCGCCCGACGGCCAGATACGCCGCGTGCTCCCGGTCGCGGTGATCGCAGGCGGGCAGGTCACGATAGCCGAGCCGCCGCCGACGCTGCCGCGATGAAGCGCCGCGGCCGGAACACGCTAGCCGCGATGAACCGCCGCGGCAAAGCGACACTGCCGCGATGAACCGTCGCGGCCGACTGACACTGCCGCGATGAACCGTCGCGGCGAGGCGGCCGAAGCGCTCGCGGCGGCTTTTCTCGAGCGCAAAGGCCTCGTGATCGTCGCGCGAAATTATCGCTGCCGGCTCGGCGAAATCGATCTGGTCGCGCGCGAAGGCACGACCACGGTGTTCGTCGAGGTGAGGCAGCGCGCCTCGTCGGCGTTCGGCGGCGCGGCCGCGAGCATCACCGCAAGCAAGCGCGCGCGCCTCTTGAGGGCCGCGCGGCACTACCTCTCACGCCTGCCGCGCCTGCCCGAATGCCGCTTCGACGCGCTGCTGATCGAAGGCGAACCGCCGCGCATCGAGTGGATTCGCAACGCTTTCGGGGAATAGCGTCTCCTGCCGGAGACACTCGTCGCACCATGGTTGTAGGCTCTCACGTGCGCGGTCTGTACAATAGGCCGCCATGGACTTGATCAGCCGCATCAGCGAAAACTTTTCCGAAAGCGCCCACCTCAAGCTGCAGAGCATGGATGTCCTCGCCGGCCCGATAGCCGCCGCGGCCGAACGGATGGTCCAGTGCCTGAAGCGCGACGGAAAAATCCTCGCGTGCGGCAACGGCGGCTCCGCCGCGGACAGCCAGCACTTCGCGGCCGAGCTCATCAACCGCTTCGAGATGGAACGCCCGCCGCTCGCGGCGATCGCGCTGACGACCGACACCTCGACACTCACCTCGATCGGCAACGACTACGATTTCGACCAGATCTTCTCCAAGCAGGTGCGCGCGCTCGGGCACGCACAGGACGTGCTGCTGGCGATCTCGACGAGCGGCAATTCGCGCAACGTCATCGCGGCGATCGAGGTCGCCCACGAAGGCGACATGACCGTGATCGCGCTGACGGGGCGCAACGGCGGCAAGATCGCCGAGATTCTCGAACCGAACGACATCCACATCTGCGTGCCGTCGAACAGCACCGCGCGCATCCAGGAAGTTCACCTGCTGACGCTGCACTGCATCTGCGACGCCATCGACTGTCTCTTACTCGGAGTCCAATAAATGCGATTTTTCCTCGCCGTGTGTGCCGTCGTCGTGCTCCCGCTGCTCAATGGCTGTGCTGCCGTCGTCCTCGGCGGCGCCGCGGCCACCGGCGGCTATCTCGTCGGTGAAGACCGGCGTTCCGCGGCCGTCATGACCGACGACCAGACCATCGAGATCAAGGCGAGCAACCGCATCAGCGAGAAATACCCGAACGTCCACGTCGCCTCGACCTCGTTCAACAAGCTCGTGCTGCTGAGCGGAGAGGTCCCCGACGCGGCGGCGAAAGCCGAGATCGACCGCATCGTGCGCGGCATCGAGGGCGTGCGCGGCACGTACAACGAGCTGCAGGTCGGTCCGGTCAGCCCGATCTCGGCGCGCGCCAACGATTCGTACATCACCTCGAAAGTGAAAACCCGCTTCCTCGATGGACGGCGATTCAACCCGGTGCACGTGAAAGTCGTCACCGACGCCGGTACGGTCTACCTGATGGGACTGGTGAAGAAGCAGGAAGCCACCGACGCCGCCGAGCTCGCGCGGACCACGAGCGGTGTCACGCGGGTGGTGCGGCTGTTCGAGCTGCAGGACTGAAGTTCGTGAGGCGCGAGGCGGGAGGCGCCTCCTACGGTGCTCCCGCTTTCGAATCGAAGATCTGCGATCCCGCGCAGCTGCAGGCGCGCGTCGACACCCTCGCCCGCCCGCTCGTATTCACCAACGGCGTCTTCGACATCCTCCATCGCGGGCACGTGACTTATCTCGCGCAGGCTCGCGCGCTAGGCGCGAGCCTCGTGCTCGCGCTCAACACCGACGAGTCGGTGCGGCGCCTGGGCAAAGGCGACGATCGCCCGGTCAACACCCTGGCCGACCGCTGCGCCGTCGCTGCGGCGCTCGAAGCCGTGTCACTCGTCACGTGGTTCGACGCGGACACCCCGCTCGAGCTGATCCTCGCGGTCGAGCCCGACGTGCTGGTCAAAGGCGGCGACTGGCGCGTGCACGCGATCGTCGGTGCGTCCGAAGTGCAAGCGCGGGGCGGCAGCGTGCACTCGATCCCGTTCGAGCACGAGCGCTCGACGACGGCGCTGCTGGGGAAAATCCGCAAGTCCTGAACCGCGCGTCTACCGCGCCGGAAAAACCTTCAACCGCAGGAACGCGAAGGACGCCAAGGTGAAGAAAGGACGCAAAGGAATTCTGTTCGCCGCTCGCGGGTTCCCGACCATCGATCGCTAAGCCGCTTCGCGTCCTTGATTCTTCCTTCGCGTCCTTCTTTCCTGCTTTTCAAGCTATTTGCGGTCGCCGCGATCGCCGCTAGCTCGGACACGGCCCTGCCTTGATTTCGGTGCCCGTGAACGACCGCTGCAGTTCCGCGATCTGCGCCACCGTGCCCGCGTCGGGCTCGCGCACGTAATATGCGTAGCGCTTCGCGCCCGCGCTCTCGCCGACGGTACGCTGTAGCGCCGGGCGCGGCAGTGCCAAGCGCCCGAGCGCGACTTCCGCGCGGCCGGCGTCGATCGCGCCGAACGGCCCCCATTCGAGACACGCCGATTTCGGCGCCTGACCGCCCGGTCCGCGAGTCGCTGCATTCAGCAACGTGATGCGTCCCGGATTGATCTGCAGATCCTCGATGCGCGAGGCCGCACCTGCGCGGTTATCGAGGCTGATCCGTGCATAAACGAAAAACAAAACGTTGAGCGCGACGAGCGCGAGGACAACGGTTTTCGCGGTGATTTTCAGCCGCTCAGACATCACTGGCTCCGATGCACTTCAAACCTTCGAGGACGAGATTATCCACTACCTGCACGCGCGCGCTGAGCAGCGGAGCGACCACGCCTGCGTCGCCGCCGGAAAGGATCACGAGCGCGTCGGCGTCTCCCGCGTCGGCCATGTAGCGGACCATGCGTTCGATCGCGCCGGTCATCGCGTTCAGCGCCCCGCTCGCGATCGCATCGCCGGTGTTGTCGGGAAAGACACTGAAAGCGCCGTTCTGGAGCTTCAACCGCGCGGTGTTCTTCGCGAGTGCGTCCTTCATGAGCGCGTAACCGGCAACGATCGCGCCGCCGAGGAACGAGCCGTCGGACGACAACGCGTCGACCGTCATGGTCGTGCCCGCGTTGACCACCACGCACGCGCCTTCGTGGAGGTGCCGCGCGCCGATGAGCGCGGCCCAACGGTCGGGGCCGAGCTGTGCAGGCTGTGCGTAGCCGCTGCGCACGCCGCACTGCGCATCGCGGCCGACGACCCAAACCTGCTGCGCGCCAAAGCGAGCGAGCGCGTCACGTATCGATTCGGCAACCGCGTCTCCAGCGACGTTGGCAATGACGATACGCTCGGGCGCAGGCCATCCACGCAGTGCATCCCGCAGCTCACGCGCCTGCGCGGTCGGCAGCACGCCGCGCTCCAGCCACTCGCCGCCTGCGGTCGAACCCCACTTGATGCGGCTGTTGCCGGCGTCGATCGCGAGGAGCTTCACACGCGTGTCCTGGTGCGCGGCGTGCCGGCGGCGCGCGCGGTCGCCCGCGGCGTCGCGCGCACGCTGATCTCCGCGCTGTGCAGCCGGCGTATCGCGCTCCCGCTGCGGAAAAGCAGCGCGCCGTCGTCCCCGATGCCTTGCGCGACCCCGTCATCGGTCTGTCCGCCGGGCAGCGTCACCATGATCTCGCGTCCCTGGTGCGCGTGATAACGCTCCCACTCTTCGCGCAGCGGTGCGAAACCGGCAGCGCCGAAAGCGTCGAGCACCTGCACCAGATGCCGCAGCATCGCGCCCAGCACTGCGTTCCTGTCGAGCGTGCGCCCGCACGCGCTTTCGAGATCGGCCGCGGGCTGGTCGATGCGCGCTCGCATCGCCTCGGTCAGGCGCACGTTGAGGCCGATGCCGATCACGAGCGTGCTCGGCCCCAGCGCGTCGCCCTGGAGCTCGACCAGGATTCCGGCGAGCTTGCAGCCGCGCCACAGCACATCGTTCGGCCATTTGAGCTGAGCCTCGGCTGCGCCGAGCTCGCGCAGCGCGCGAACGATCGCGATGCCCACCGCGAGGCTCAGGCCGGCGAGCGCGCCGGCGCCTTGCGGATAACGCCACAACAGCGAAAACGCGAGCGCACGCCCCACGCCCGCGTGCCAGCTGCGGCCCATGCGGCCGCGGCCGCTGTGCTGCCACTCGGCTGCGATCACGTGTCCCGCCGACGCGATGCCGCCGGACGCACGCTTCATGAGCTCGCTGTTGGTCGAGCCGATGAGGTCGACGACTTCGACCGACAGACGTTGCGCGGCAGGACCCGCGAATCCCGCAACACCCGGTGCGTCGAGCAGAGAGACCGACTCGGCAAGCTTGTAACCGCGTCCGCGCACTTTGTAGACGCCGAGCTCCGCCGCTTCGAGCGCGCGCACCGCGTTCCATACGGTGCCGCGCGAGACGGCCAGCGTGCGTGCGAGCGCTGCGCCCGAATGGAAATCGCCATCGGAGATGAGGCGCAGCAGCCTGAAAGAAAGGGGTGTCATGTGCGGTATAGAATAGCTCAACGGCGTGCACGTTTCCCATGAAAGGATCGTCGATGAGCATGCGTTTGATGTTCGCGTTGTCGCTGGTTTCTGTGGTTATCGCCGCGCCTTGCGAAGCGGCGCAGGCGCCGTCGAAATACCCGTCGCGGCCGATCCGCGTGATCGTGCCTTACACCCCGGGCGGCATCACCGATGTCCTCACGCGCATGGTCATGACCGATGTCGGCAAGGAGCTCGGCCAGACCCTGATCATCGACAATCGTCCCGGCGCGAACAGCATCGTCGGCGTCGATATCGCCGCGAAATCGAATCCCGACGGTTACACGCTCACGTCGGTCATCCCGGCGCATGCCGCCAACCAGACCCTTTATCCGAAGCTGCCTTATGACGCGATGAAGAGCTTCGCGCCGGTGTCGCTGCTCGGCACCGCTCCGCTCATCGTGTGTGTCACGAATTCGCTTCCCGCCCGGAACGTCAGGGAGCTCGTCGACCTGGCGAAGGCCAAGCCGGGCCAGCTCAGCTTCGCGTCGAGCGGAGTGGGCGCCGCCGCCCATCTCACGACCGAGCTCCTGATGCTCACCACCGGGATCAAGATGGTGCACGTGCCGTACAAAGGCACCGCGCCCGCGCTGCTCGATCTCACCGGCGGGCAGGTGCAGTTCATGATGGACACGCCGCTGTCGCTCCTGCCTCATGCGCGCGCCGGCAAGATCAGGGCGATCGCGATGGCGGCGGACAAGCGTGCTGCGGTCGCGCCTGAGGTGCCGACCCTGATCGAATCGGGCGTGCACGTCGTCGGCGGAACGTGGGTCGGCGTACTCGCGCCGGCCGGCACGCCGCGCGAGATCGTGGGTACGCTCAACCGCTCGATCGCGAACGTCGTCAAACGTCAGGACATGCACGATCGCATCGTGCAGCTCGGGATCGACCCGGTCGGGAATTCGCCCGAGGAATTCACGCACTTCCTGCGCGACGAGATCGCGAAATGGGGGAAAGTGATCAAGGCGGCAAACGTGAAGGTGGAAGGCTGACGCCCCCCGACAGAAAAGAAAAAACCACAGCAGGAAACAAGGACGCGAAGGAGAAAGCAAGGACGCCAAGTGCCGATTCATGGGACCGTGGTAACGCTTTCGATCGTGCCGAGCTGTCCGCACGTCGCGTTCCTCGTGATTACATTTGAATCACTTTGCGTCCATGGTTTTTACTTGGCGTCCCTTTTTCCTGCTTTTTGCTGAACCGCTACACGAAATGAAAAAACAGATCCTCGCCATCGGCGGCATGGCGCTGCCGCCCGACCTCGACAACCTCCTGCTCGTCGAATACTTCCTCCGGCAGACCGGCAAGCGCAAACCGAAAGTCGCTTTCATCGGGACCGCGCACGGCGACGCCGAGACGGGCAGGCTGCGCTTCTACGCCGGCTTCAGCCAGTTCTCGTGCACGCCGACCCACCTGCCGCTCTTCGCGCGCACGCCCCGCGATCTCGAGTCGTTCGTCCTCGAGCAGGACGCGATCTACGTCGGCGGCGGCAACACGCGCAGCCTGCTCGCGGTATGGCGCGACTGGGGGCTCGACACGCACCTGAGAACCGCGTGGGAGCGCGGCATCGTGCTCGGCGGCGCGAGCGCGGGGTCGATCTGCTGGTTCGAGCACGGCGTCACCGACTCGATCGCAGGCCCGCTCACCGCGCTGCCGTGCCTCGGTTTCCTGCCGGGGAGCAATTGCCCGCACTACGACAGCGAGACCAGACGCCGGCCCACTTTCCAGAAGCTCGTCGCGCGCGGTGCGATGCCCGACGGCTACGCGGCCGACGACGGCGCCGCGCTCCACTTCATCGACGGCAAGCTCGCGCACGTGGTCGCGAGCCTGCCTCGCGCCAAAGGCTATCGCGTGACGCGTTCGGGCAAGCGCGCGATCGAGCGCCGCCTGCCGATGCGAGTGCTCGGCCGCTGAAGCGTTCGCTTCACGCGGGTTCCATGCCTTTGCGCCTGATGACCGGTGCGGCGTGCGGCTCCGTGAAGAACTCGAGGAGCTCGCGCGCGGCCTGCGGCACTTTCGAGGCGGTCAGTATGCCGGCGCAGAACGTGGTGATCTCCTGCACGTCATCGGGGAGCGGCCCGACGAAATCGATGCCGGGAACCGGCAGCAGCTCGCACACCTGCTGAAAGCCGATCTGCGCTTCGCCTCGCGCGACCACCGCGCCCGCGGGCTCGCCTTGCACCTGCTTCACTTTGTGCGCGATGGCCGCCGCGATTCCCATGCGCTCGAACAGCGCCGCCAGATAGACCCCGCTCGGTCCCGTCGAGTACACGATCGACTCGGCCGCGAGCACCGCGCGCTGGAGCGCTGAACCCGAAGTGATGTCGGGTCGAGGCGCACCGGCGCGAACGGCGACGCCGATTCCCGATGTCGCCAGATTGTGGCGTGCGGCGACGAGGCCGGCTGCCATCAGTGCGTCGAGACCGGCGGCCGACATGATCACGATATCGGCTGCATCGGCGGCCGCATCCCACGACTGCAGCCGGCTCATGACCTGCACCGTGGAAACCCACAGCGACGTCACCTCGTGGCCGGTCGCACGCTCGAACCCGGGCACGAGCTCGAGATAAGCCTCCTTGAAAGCCGCCGTCAGCATGACCCGGATCTCAGCCATTGTTCCCCACTGCCAGTGCGTCGTCGATGCGGCAGTGTACAGCGGCGGGTCCGGCATTTGCTCCGGCGGTGATCGACGGCGCCGTGCCGTCTATAAGGGAGAGCAAGATGAATAAGCTATTGGCATGTGGAGTCGCTGCTTTTTTCGCTGTCACGAGCGCCGCGGCGGCCGCCACCGAAGTGACTCGCACCGATGAAGTCCGCGTGGACCCCGACGTGCAGCGCAACGTGAACGCCGGCAAGAAAAAAGTGAAGCGGACCGCGAAGAAAGCCAAGAAGAAGACACGCCACGCGGCGCACCGCACTCGCGCCGCGGCCGAGCGCGCCGGCGACCGCACCGATGCGGCGGCCGATCGCGCGCGCGACAACGTGAACCGTTAAGGCGTCACCGCGGGCGGCATACCCGCGACCGTGCGTTGACTGTTGAACAGCGGCGCCGGGTCAGTGCCGCTCGTGGTGGGGTGGGAGCGCCATCGGGCGATCGTGCGAGGTTCGATGGGCGAGCGACAAGCGATCGACCACGATCAGCTTGCGCTTGAACCTGCGCACGAAGCCTTTGCCGATCATGTCCTTGACGACGCGGCTCACCATCTCGCGCGAGGCGCCGACCATCGCCGCGACCTGCTCCGAGCCGACCTCGACCAGCCACTCGCCGTTGACTTCGCGCCCGGTGTCGAGCAGCGCCCGCGCCACGCGTCCGTATACGTCGCTCAGCGCGAGGCCGGCCATCTTGCAGTAAGCCTCGTCGAGCCGGTCGGTGACGGTGCGCAGCATCG
>JAQGNC010000372.1 GCA_028292065.1 Betaproteobacteria bacterium | reverse complement strand
TTTGACCAAGCAGGCGTGGGCGTACCGCCAGATTTCGCTGCTGCTGCGCCGCCCGCCGGGCCGCGAATCGTATCCCGGCGTCGTGTTCTATCTCCACTCGAGATTGCTCGAGCGCGCTGCCCGCGTGAACGAGGATTACGTCGAGCGCTTCACCAAAGGTGAAGTCAAAGGCAAGACCGGCTCGCTCACCGCGTTGCCGCTCATCGAAACCCAGGCCGGTGACGTGACCGCGTTCGTTCCGACCAACGTGATCTCGATCACCGACGGCCAGATCTTTCTCGAGACCGACCTGTTCAACGCCGGAATCCGCCCCGCGATCAACGCCGGCGTCTCGGTGTCCCGTGTCGGCGGCGCCGCGCAGACCAAAGTCATCAAGAAGCTCGGCGGCGGTGTGCGTCTCGCGCTCGCGCAGTATCGCGAGCTTGCGGCGTTCGCACAGTTCGCGTCCGACCTCGACGAAGCCACCCGCAAGCAGCTCGAGCGCGGCCGCATGGTGACCGAGCTCATGAAGCAGCCGCAGTACGAGCCGCTCGAAGTCTGGGAAATGGCCGTGACGCTCTCCGCGGTCAACCACGGTCACTTCGACGACATCGACGTGAAAAAGGCGCTTTCGGCCGAGCGCTCGCTGCGCGACTTCATCAAGAGCAAGTACGGCGATCTCGTCAAGCGCATCGAGGAAACCAAAGACCTCTCGAAGGACGACGAGCAGCTGCTGCAGCAGGCGATGAAAGAGTGGAAGACGACGGCCACGTATTAGAACCTCAGCGCTTACCGGACGTAAGAATCGACCGGTAACCAGTATTCACATCCACGCCCGCGAGGGCTTGGGATAAGGAACTCACGATGGCAGGATCGAAAGAGATCCGCACCAAGATCAAGAGCGTGCAGAACACGCGCAAGATCACCAAAGCGATGGAAATGGTCGCGGCGTCGAAGATGCGCCGCGCCCAGGAGCGCATGCGCATGGCGCGGCCGTATGGCGAGAAGATCCGCAATGTCGCCGCGCACATCAGCCACGCGAACCCCGAATACCGCCATCCGTTCCTGGTCGAGCGCGATTCGGTCAAGCGGGTCGGCATCATCGTGGTCACTGCCGACAAAGGGCTTTGCGGCGGCCTGAACACGAACGTGCTCAGGCTCGCGCTCGGCAAGATCCGCGAGTGGGAAGCCGCGGGCGAAGAGATCGAAGCGTGTGCCCTCGGCAACAAGGGCCTCGGTTTCCTCCAGCGCCTAGGCGTGAACGTGGTCTCGCAGGTCACCGGCCTCGGCGACCGCCCGAACATGGAGAAGCTGATCGGCGCGCTGAAAGTCATGCTCGACGGCTACACCACCGACCGCTTCGACCGTCTGCTGATCTTCTACACCCGCTTCATCAACACGATGAAGCAGGAGCCGGTGATGGAGCAGCTCCTGCCGCTGTCGGCCGAGCACATCACGGTGAGCGGCCAGGGCGCCGACGCGACGCCGGTGGGCACGTGGGATTATCTCTACGAGCCCGACGCCGCGGTCGTGCTCGACCAGGTCCTCACGCGGTACGTCGAAGCGCTGATCTACCAGGGCGTCGCCGAGAACATGGCGTCGGAACAGTCGGCGCGGATGGTCGCGATGAAAGCGGCGTCGGACAACGCCGGCACCGTCATCGACGAGCTCACACTGGTCTATAACAAATCGCGGCAGGCTTCGATCACCAAGGAGCTGTCGGAGATCGTGGCCGGCGCGGCCGCGGTCTAGCGAATCAACAGCGCGGCGAATCGCGGCGCTTACGACATTATTCGAGTCAGGAAGATCATATGGCACAAGCTCAAACAGCAGGAACGATCGTCCAGTGCATCGGGCCGGTCATCGACGTCGAATTCACGCGCGACAGCATGCCGCACGTGTTCGACGCGCTCAAACTCGACGACGCGAATTCGCTGCTCACGCTCGAAGTGCAGCAGCAGCTCGGCGACGGCGTGGTGCGCACGATCGCGCTCGGATCGAGCGACGGCCTGCGCCGTGGGATGAAAGTGGTCAACACCGGCGGGCCGATCATGGTGCCGGTGGGACCGAAGACGCTCGGACGCATCATGGACGTCCTCGGCCGGCCGATCGACGAGGCCGGCGATATCGGCGCCGAGAAAACGATGTCGATCCACCGCAAGGCGCCCGAGTTCGACGAGCTCTCGCCTTCGCAGGAGCTGCTCGAGACCGGCATCAAGGTGATCGACCTGATCTGCCCATTTGCCAAAGGCGGCAAGGTGGGTCTGTTCGGCGGCGCCGGCGTCGGCAAGACGGTCAACATGATGGAGCTCATCCGCAACATCGCGAAGGAGCACTCGGGCTACTCGGTGTTCGCCGGCGTCGGCGAGCGCACTCGTGAAGGCAACGACTTCTATCACGAGATGAAAGATTCGAACGTGCTCGACAAGGTCGCGCTGGTCTACGGCCAGATGAACGAGCCGCCGGGCAACCGCCTGCGCGTCGCGCTGACCGGCCTCACGATGGCGGAGTACTTCCGCGACGAAGGCCGCGACGTGCTCTTCTTCGTCGACAACATCTACCGCTACACCCTCGCGGGAACCGAAGTATCGGCGCTGCTCGGGCGTATGCCTTCGGCGGTGGGTTACCAGCCGACGCTCGCCGAAGAGATGGGCCGCCTCCAGGAGCGCATCACCTCGACCAAGACCGGCTCGATCACTTCGATCCAGGCGGTGTACGTGCCTGCGGACGACCTGACCGATCCGTCGCCCGCGACCACGTTCGGTCACCTCGACTCGACCGTCGTGCTCTCGCGCGACATCGCGTCGCTCGGGATCTACCCCGCGGTCGACCCGCTCGATTCGACGTCGCGCCAGCTCGATCCGCACGTGGTCGGCGAGGATCACTACAACACCGCGCGCCTCGTCCAGTCGACGCTCCAGCGCTACAAGGAGCTGCGCGACATCATCGCGATTCTGGGCATGGACGAGCTTTCGCCCGAAGACAAGCTCGCGGTGTCGCGCGCACGGAAAATCCAGCGCTTCCTGTCGCAGCCCTTCTTCGTCGCCGAAGTGTTCACCGGCTCGCCCGGCAAATACGTTTCACTCAAGGACACGATCAAAGGCTTCAAGATGATCGCGACCGGCGAATGCGACGCCCTCCCCGAGCAGGCCTTCTACATGGTCGGCCCGATCGAGGAAGCGTTCGAGAAAGCAAAAACCCTACAGTGAGGAGTGAGGGGTGAGGAGTGAGGAGTAAAGCGGTTTTTCCCCCTCACGCCTCACGCCTCACGCATAAAAATGGCCAACACCATCCACGTCGACGTCGTCAGCGCCGAAGAATCGATTTACTCGGGCGAGGCGGAATTCGTCGTCCTGCCGGGAGAATCGGGCGAGCTCGGGATCTACCCGCGGCACACCCCGCTCATCTCGCGCATCCGTCCCGGCGAAGTGCGCATCAAGCCCGCCGGCGGCGGTGAGGAAGAGCTGATCTTCGTCGCGGGCGGGATCCTCGAAGTGCAGCCCAAGGCGATCACGGTACTCGCCGACACCGCGATTCGCGGTCACGACCTCGACGAAGCCAAGGCGCTCGAAGCCAAGCGCCAGGCCGAAGTCGCGATGCAAAACCGTACGGGCAAGCTCGAGATCGCGGCGGCGCAAGCCGAGCTCGCGAGCGCGGTCGCCCAGCTCGCGGCGATCCAGAAGCTGCGCAGGCGGCACTAAGCCCGTCGCGGCAAGGCAGTTCCGAAGAGGCGGCGTGATTCACGACCGCCTCTTTTCTTTGGGGCCGTGGCAGCGCGGGCGCGTCAGGACGCCACAGTGGGAGTAGCG
>JAQGNC010000370.1 GCA_028292065.1 Betaproteobacteria bacterium | reverse complement strand
CCGCTGTTGCCCTCGCATTCGCATTCGCTGCCGGATCCGCAATCGCGCAGGCCTACCCGTCACGTCCTATACGCATCGTCTCGCCCGGGCCGCCCGGCGGGGGCACTGATGTCGCCGCGCGCTTGATCGGGCAGAAGCTCACGGAGCAGTGGGGGCAGCAGGTCATCGTCGATAACCGCGGCGGTGCGGGCGGGATCATCGGCATGGAGGTGGTTGCGAAGGCGCCGCCTGACGGCTACTCGCTGGTCCTCATCTACGGCAGCTACTTCATAACGCCTTTCGTGCACGCGAAGCTTCCGTACGATCCGGTCGCCGACTTCGCACCGGTGATCCACCTGTTCAACGCGCCGATCATGATCGCCGCCAATCCGCGCGTGCCGGCGAGGTCGGTGAAGGAGCTGATCGCGCTGGCGAAGAAGCGGCCCGGCGCGGTCACGTACGGCACGCCGGGTGTGGGCAGCGGCTCACACCTCGGCGGTGAGCTGCTCAACCATGCGGCCGGCGTCCGCCTGCTCCATGTGCCTTACAAGGGCACGGCACCCGCGCTGACCGACGCGATCGGCGGTCAGGTCGATCTGGTCATCACCGCCGTGCAGAACACGGTGCCGCATATACGCGCAGGCCGCCTGACCGCGATCGGCACCACTGCGCTCAAACGCACGACGGTTTTGCCCGACGTGCCGGCGATCGCAGAGACGGTTCCCGGTTTCGAGGTCGTCTCGGCGTACGGCGTGCTCGCGCCCGCGCGGACACCGCGCGAGATCGTCGACAAGCTGAATGGCGGCATCGCGTCGGCCCTCTCGAATGCCGAATTCAGGAAGACGTTCGAGCAGGACGGCGTCGAAGTCTTCGGCGGCACGCCGGCGCAGTTCGCAGGGCGCATACGCGAGTATCTGCAGAGCTACGCGAAGCTCGTGAAGCTCGCGGGCATCAAGGAAAACTAGGCAGTGCTGGATGCCGTCGGCGCAGAAGCACAATGAGCGCTGCTGCGCCGGCGGTTCAATGCCGGCCGGCGACCTACCGCTGCGCCAGATACTCCTTCGCCTGCTGCAGTTCGCGCCGCGCGCCGTCTCCGTTCTGCGTGAGCGCGACCAGCTTCGCGTAATAGCTTCGCGCTTTGGCGCGATCGCCCGCGAGCACCGCCGCCTGCGCCGCGCCGTAGACGCCTCGCAGCCGATTGGGCTCGCGCTGCGCCGAGGCTTCGAACGCTTTGAGCGCTTCCACCGGCTGGTTCGAGGCGAGCAGCATTTCTCCAAGCAGCTCGCGGGCCGGCACGACCGGGCTCGGCGTCACGATGTGTTTCTCCATCGAGTCCTCGAGGTCCGCGGCAGCGCGCATCGTCTTCAGCGCTTCGTCTCGTGAACCGCGTGCCCACGCGATCCACGCCATGACGGTGTGCTTTTGCAGATCGACCTGGCTCGCCCAGAAGGTGTTGTTCTGCCGCTCGAGCGCGTCCTGCCGTGACGCGAGCTCTTTCACTTCATTCTCGGCCGCCGCGGCGTCACCCAGTCGCGCGTAACCGAGACCGCGCGCGAAGTACGCGATCGCTTCGGTGAAAGGAAACTGGCTCGGCTGCGGCGGCAATACGGCGGCTTCCTGCCACGCGCGACGTTCGACCACGTAACGCGCCTGCATGGCGGTGGTGCCGTGCGGCCCGATGAAGATGGCGGGATTGATGCCCTTGATCGATGCGATCTCGTCGACCACCCGCTTGGCCTCGGCATCCTGCCCGAGTTGGAGGTGCGCATGGACGAGATAATCCATCGCGTGCGCCTGCTCCTGGCCGTTGCCTTCGGCGCGCGCCGCGGCGGCCGAGCGCCGGTTGTTGTCGATCGAATCGTTCCACATGCCCAGGCGCGTGAAGATGTGCGACGGCATGTGCAGCGCGTGTGGATGGTTCGGCGCGATGCGCGCGTAGAGGCGGGCCGCCGGCAGGCCGCGCTCGGCGATCGCAGGATAGTCGTAGCTGTGGACGAGGTAATGCGCGACGCCCGGATGGTCCGGCTGCTTCTCGGCGATCTTCTCGAGTATGGCGGCGGCTTTGAGCTGGTTCGCATACGTCTTGTCGGTCGGCGGCGCGGTCATGTTGAGCGCGAGCGCATAGAAGACCTGCGCCTCGGTGTCGTCGGGGTAGCGCTGCGCGAGCGCCTGCATCGCTTTCTCGTAGGCGAACCTGCGGGCGCGGAACTCGGTCTTGTCCGCGTCGCGGTAGATGAGATCGATCGCGGCGATGTAATCGCGCTCGCGCTGAGTCTTGGCGCCGATCTCTTTCGCCCTGTCGAGACCCGCCAATGCCGCCTGCGCCGACTTTGAAAGCGGCTGCTGCGCGGTGAGCGGGTTCTGCTGGTGCGACATCGCCACGCCCCAGTAGGCGATGGCACACGCGGGGTCCTGATCGAGCACCGCGTTGAAGGTCTTGATCGCATCGTTCGCCCAGAACGAGTGCAGAAGCGCCATCGCGCGGCTGAATTGAGGCTGAACCGCGGGATTGCACGAGGTGGCGAAGCTCACCGTGCCGAGCTTGTCCGGTGCGGCTGAGCCTTCGTGTGCGAGCGTGATCTGCGGTGCGGCCAAGAGTACGAGGGATACAGCGAGCGCGTTCATATTGTTTTTCATGATCTTCTCCCGGTAAGTGCGCACGGTGAAGTATCGCGGCTCCCGCAATCCCGACAAAGGTGAAAACCGGAAGGACACTCCTGCACCAGTTGCAGCAATCGCGTCAGGGTGCCGGTACCAGCCGCGGAATGTGCCGGGAGCAGTTCCAGTCCCACGCGCGAACCGTGAAGACGATCGCCTGCTCGATTCGCGCGCGGTAGCCGGCCGTCGCAAGGCGGGCAAGAAGATCGGCGTCGTCGGTCACGACGCGGGCGCAGCCCCAGAGCTTCAGCCGCCGCCCCGCCGCGTAATCCATGAGGAAGAGGAAGGCGAGCGCGTTCTCCGCGAGATTGCCGATGCTGATGTACTG
>JAQGNC010000340.1 GCA_028292065.1 Betaproteobacteria bacterium | reverse complement strand
AATGCGTGAAAGGAAGCGCACGCATCACCTCGCCGTGGACTGTAGAGATTGCGCTCGACGCCGGCGCCACGCGAACGCTGACCACCCGCAGCATCGTCATCGCCGCCGGCGCGCGCCCTGCCGTGCCGCCGATTCCAGGGCTCTCCGAGGCGCAGCCGCTCACGTCCGACACCGTGTGGAACCTGCGCGCGCTGCCCGGGCGCCTGGTGGTGCTCGGCGGCGGTCCCATCGGTTGCGAGCTCGCGCAGTGCTTCGCGCGGCTGGGCTCGAGCGTGACCCAGGTCGAGATGCTGCCGCGCATCCTGATGCGAGAAGATCCCGAAGTCTCCGCGCTCGTTACGCAGCGCTTCGAAGCCGAAGGCATCGCCGTTCTGACCGGGCACAAGGCCACGGCCGTCGTCGTCGAGCGCGGCGAGAAAACACTCGTCGTCGAGCACGGTGGCGCAGAGAAGCGCATCGCCTTCGACGAGATACTGTGCGCGCTCGGGCGGGTCGCGAACACGCAAGGCTACGGCCTCGAAGCACTCGGCATTCCCCTCACGCTGTCGCGAACCGTCGAGACCGACGAGTATCTGAGAACGAAATTTCCGAACATCTACGCGTGCGGCGACGTCGCAGGCCCTTTCCAGTTCACGCACACCGCTGCCCACCAGGCGTGGTACGCGTCGGTGAATGCGCTGTTCTCGCCGTGGCGCCGCTACAAGGCCGATTACCGCGTGATCCCGTGGGCGACTTTCACCGACCCCGAGATCGCGCACGTCGGGTTGAACGAGACCGAGGCGAAAGAGAAAAAAGTCGCATACGAAGTCACGCGGTACGACCTCGACGAGCTCGACCGCGCGATCACCGACGAGCACGCGTACGGTTTCGTCAAAGTGCTCACCGTTCCCGGCAAAGACAAGATCCTCGGCGTGACGATCGCCGGCGCGCACGCGGGCGAGCTCATCTCGGAGTTCGTGCTCGCGATGCGCCACGGCATCGGACTGAACAAGATTCTCGGCACGATACACGTCTATCCCACGCATGCCGAAGCGAACAAATACGCGGCCGGCGCGTGGAAACGCAATCACGCGCCGCAGCGCGCGCTCGCGTGGGTCGAGCGTTATCACGCGTGGATGCGCAGCTGAAAACGCCTGCCGTGCCGCTCTCGGTCATCATTCCGACGCTCGACGAAGCGGGGCAGATTCGAGAGACGCTCGCGAGCGTCGAGCAGGCACGCCGCCGCGGCGCCGAGGTCATCGTCGTCGACGGCGGCAGTCGCGACGACACGGTCGCGCTCGCGGCGCACCACACGGACCTGGTCGTATCAGCCGAGCGCGGCCGCGCGCGCCAGATGAACGCGGGCGCGGTCCACGCCAAAGGCGACGTGCTGCTCTTCCTGCACGCCGACAGCCGCCCGCCTGCCGCTTTCGATCGCGTCGTGAACGACGCGCTCGCGGCCACCGCTAAACAGTGGGGCCGCTTCGACGTGAGCATCACGGGCAAGCATCGACTGCTGCCGCTCGTTGCGACCGCGATGAACCTGCGCTCCAGGCTGAGCGGTATCGCCACCGGCGACCAGGCGATTTTCGTCACGCGCGCGCTGTTCGAAGCGAGCGGAGGTTTCCCCGACATCCCGCTCATGGAAGACGTCGCGTTCTGCGCGTCGCTGCGCCGGCGCCACCGTCCGCTGTGTCTTCACAACCGCGTGTCCACCTCGGGCCGCCGCTGGGAAAAGCACGGGGTCCTGCGTACCGTTCTGCTGATGTGGCGCCTGCGCCTCGCGTATGCGCTGGGTGCAAGCCCGCACGATCTCGCGAAACGCTATGCCCCGCACCGCTCGTGAACGACTGATCGTCTTCGCAAAAGGCGCGCGGCCCGGCGCGGTCAAGACACGGCTGGCGCCGGCGCTCGGCGCCGCCTCTGCCGCGGCGCTGCACGAGCGCCTGGTCGAGCACACGATGGCCACTGCCCGCGAAGCCGCGCCCGGCGAACTCGAGCTGTGCGCTGCTCCGGTCGAAGATGCGTTCCTCGACGATTGCGCGAAGCGCCACGGCGCAACACTGGTCGCGCAAAACGGGGCCGATCTCGGCGAGCGCATGCACTCGGCTTTCGAGCGCGCGCTGCAGGTTGCTCGGTGCAGCGCCGCGGTGCTGATCGGCAGCGACTGCCCTGCCCTTACGCCGAGACTGGTGCGGGTCGCGTTCGCGGCGCTCGAAGACCACGATGCGGTCGTCGCGCCGGCCGAGGACGGCGGTTACGTGCTGATCGGACTCTCGCGCCTCGACGCGTCTGTCTTCGGCGGCATCGAGTGGAGCACCGACCGCGTGATGGCGCGCACGCGCGAGCGTCTGGCCATGCTCCGATGGCGCTGGCATGAGCTGCCTACCCTGTGGGACGTCGATCGCCCTGCCGATTACGAGCGTCTCGTGGGCAGCGGCTTACTCGCGGGCCTCGGACCCGTGCCGCCCGGATGACGCCGGCGCACAGGCACATGCCGTGCAACCCCTGACGCTGCGCACGGTCCACGGGCTATGCACTTTGAATCGCGAGCGCGAGCCCCCAAACTGCGTCGGATTGCCGAAGGCCGGAAAGCCGATCAGCAAGATTGGTTGCCTTTTCAAGGTACTTAGGAAAAAATAGCGCCTCTTTTTTGCAGGGCTCCGTTCATCCGCTTCGGATAGCCGGTTCACTCTTCCCGAACGACCACTCTGCATGTCAGATCTCTCCAGCGTAGCAATCCTCGGCACCGATTCCCCTCAGCTTCCCGTCGACTGGTATTTCGACCCGCGCATCTACGAAATCGAAAAACGCGTCTTCTTCGAGCGCGGCCCGGGTTACGTCGGCCACGAGCTCATGGTGCCGAATGCGGGCGACTACCAGGCGCTGGAATGGATGGGCAACGCGAAAGCGCTCGTGCGCAACGAGCGCGGGATCGAGCTGCTGTCGAACATCTGCCGCCATCGCCAGGCGGTGATGCTGCAGGGGCGCGGCACGGTTCGCAACATCGTATGCCCGCTGCACCGCTGGACTTACGCGCTCGACGGGCGGCTCCTCGGCGCGCCCCAGTTCGCGCAGAACCCGTGCCTCGATCTCGCAAGATCGAACCTGACCGCCTGGAACGGTCTGCTCTTCGCGGGACAGCGTAACGTCGCCCACGATCTCGCGCAGCTCGGCGTGTCGCGCGAGCTCGATTTTTCAGGCTTCGTTTTCGATCGCGTGGAGATCGACGAGTACGCCTGCAACTGGAAAACCTTCATCGAGGTTTATCTCGAGGACTATCACGTCGAGCCTTTCCACCCGGGGCTCGGCAACTTCGTCGACGTTCGCGATCTCAAGTGGGAATTCGGCGATTGGTACAGCGTGCAGACCTGCGGGGTGAAACGCAGCCTCGCGCGGCCCGGCAGCAGCGTTTATCAGCGCTGGCACGACCAGGTGCTGCGCTATGGCAAAGGCGGCGCGAACGGCCAAGGCGGCGAGCCCGAGCACGGCGCGATCTGGCTCACCTATTTTCCGAACATCATGGTCGAGTGGTATCCGCACTCGCTCGTGGTGAGCACGCTCATCCCGCGCGGACCTGAAGCGTGCACCAACGTCGTCGAATTCTATTATCCTGAAGAGATCGCTCTTTTCGAGCGGGACTTCGTCGAAGCCGAGCAGGCCGCGTATCGCGAAACCGCGGTCGAAGATGCCGAGATCATCGCGCGCATGACCGCCGGGCGCCGCGCGCTCATGCAGCAGGGTGTCACCGAGAGCGGTCCTTACCAGAGCCCGCTCGAAGACGGCATGCAGCACTTCCACAGCTTCATCCGCCGCGAGCTCGAGCCGCACCTGTAGTGCGTGCGTGACTTCGCGATCCACGATCACTGCTGTAATCCTGAATCCGAATCCTGATGTTCACCACCCTCGTCGGCGCTGAAGAACTGGCGAAGCATCTCGATGATCCCGAATGGATCGTCTTCGACTGCCGCCACGATCTCGCGGATTACCACCACGGCCGGCGCGCATACGGCGAGGCGCACATCCCCGGCGCGCTCTTCGCGCATCTGGACGAGGACCTGTCGGGAACCAAGACAGGGCTCAACGGGCGCCACCCGCTGCCGCACCCCAGAACCCTCGCGCTACGCCTGGGCGCGCTCGGCGTCGACAACACCCGGCAGGTCGTCGCCTACGACGCGAGTGGCGGCTGTTACGCGGCGCGGCTGTGGTGGATGCTGCGCTGGATAGGGCACACGCGAGTGGCGGTTCTCGACGGCGGCTGGCCGGCATGGCTCGCCGCGGGTTTACCGGTCGAGAGCGCGGTTCCGCGGCGCGCCCCGAGCGCGTATACGCTGCGACCCAATCCGGATTTCACGGTGAGCGCCACATTCCTCGCGTCCCACCTCGATGACGGCACCACGCTCATCGTCGACGCCCGCAGCCCCGACCGCTTCCGCGGCGAGAACGAGACGCTCGATCCGGTCGCCGGACACATACCGAGCGCGCTGAACCGCTTCTTCAAGTGCAATCTGGAAAGCGACGGACGCTTCAAGCCGGCCGCTGCCCTCAAAAGCGAGTTCGGCGAGCTGCTCGGGCAGCGCACCCCCGCGCTCGTCGTCCACCAGTGCGGATCGGGCGTCACGGCGTGCCACAACCTGCTGGCGATGGAGCACGCGGGCGTGGGCGGCTCGCGCCTGTACCCGGGTTCGTGGAGCGAGTGGGTCAGCGACCGTTCGCGGCCGGTGGCGCGCTGAACAGGCGGCGCTCCGCGCGGTTTCGCTAAAACGTCGGCGGGTCCACCTGCTCGGCGGCGGCGTCCAGCGGATAACGCTCGTGAAACGGGCGCTGCGCCATGCGGATCGCGCTCATGCCGGCGATCGCCGAGGCCGGCGCGGCTTCGAGCGCGGCGGGCGTCGTCAGCAACAGCGCCAGGGCCGCGCCGGCCGCCGCTATCACCGCTGACGCGACCGCGACGAGCTCCGCCGCACTGCCTCCGGCGATCTTCAGCTCGAAGCGTTCATGATCGGCGCAGGCGTCAGGCGTTCCCGTGCGCCACGGGATCGCGGCGTCACCCTTGCCGGGTCCTCGCGATGACAACGTTTTGTCTTTGCGAGGAACACGGTGACCAAGCAATCCCGCGGCGCTCGGTAAAGCATGGGTATTCATGATCGACTCCTGCAAACCCTGCCGGTTCGTCGGGTACGCGTCGCGCGTCATCGCTCCGGCTGCATGACAGACGATTCTGGGCGTTCGCCCCACGCAGCGGAATACGACCGAGCGGCTATGCCTTAAGGCCGGCAGGCGAGCCGCGGCGGCGCGCTTCGACGCGCGCGCTCCGGCCTTCCCGCAAGCGTTCCGGCGCCCACGCAACTAGCTCAAACGTCCTATTGCTGCAGGCGGCGGCCGGGGTCTATGGTGGGCAGACTACAAGAGCGGTCAGGGGGAAACGGGGTGAAAGTGCTCGTCGTCGACGATCATGAGCTCATACGACAGGCGCTGACCTTCGTGTTGAAGCAGCTCGACCCCGCGCTCGAGGTGCACG
>JAQGNC010000323.1 GCA_028292065.1 Betaproteobacteria bacterium | reverse complement strand
AACATCACGACCATCGGGCACCTCCTTGACCGGCGCGATCTCATCATCCACGACGAGCTCATCCACAACAGCGCGCGCTTGGGCGGCGTGCTCTCCGGTGCCCGCCGCTTCGTGTTCCCGCACAACGATTTCGAAGTGCTCGACAAGCTCCTCGCCGAGCACCGGTCGCACGTCAGGCGCGCCCTCATCATCGTCGAAGGCGCGTACAGCATGGACGGCGACGTGCCTTACCTCCCGCGCGTCGTCGAGTTGAAGCGCCGCCACGACGCGCTGCTGATGGTCGACGAAGCGCATTCGATCGGCGTGCTCGGCAAGACCGGCCGCGGCATCGGCGAGCATTTCGCGCTTCAGCCGACAGACGTCGACATCTGGATGGGCACGCTTTCGAAGACTTTCGCCTCCAGCGGCGGCTTCGTCGCGGGGAGCTCGGCGCTCGTCGAGACGCTCAAGTACACCGCGCCAGGGTTCGTCTACAGCGTGGGCCTGAGCCCCGCCGACACTGCCGCCGCGCTCGCCGCGGTGCGCATCATGCGGCGCGAGCCCGAGCGCGTGAGCCGCCTGCACGCGCGCATCCGCTTCTTCCTCGAGCGCGCGCGTGAGGCGGGGCTCGACACCGGCGGCAGCGAAAGCGCGGTCGTTCCGGTCGTGCTCGGCGATTCGCTGCGCTGCCTGGCGCTCGCCGACGCGCTCTTCGCGCGCGGCATCAACGTGCACCCGATCCTGCATCCCGCGGTTCCCGAAGCGAGCGCGAGGCTGCGCTTCTTCATCACCGAAACCCACACCGAGGCGCAGATCCGCTCGACCATAGCTCACATCGTCGAAGCGCTGGCGAGCCTCGGCCACCCGTGCGAGTCGGTCCTCTTCCCGTCGGGGGCGGCTGCACGGTGAGCTTGCCGCACGCCCTCATCACCGGAGGCTCGAGCGGCATCGGGCTCGCGATCGCGCGGAAGCTCATCGCCGACACCGATCTCACGCTGATCGCGCGCGGCCGCGAGCGCCTGGAGGCCGCGCGCGAATCGCTGCTGCGCGGGTGCGCCCGGGCGTCGGCGCGCGTGCTTGCGATCAGCGCGGACGTCTCGGTGCGCGTAGAGGCCGAAGCGGCGGTGGCGCAGGCGGTCGCGGATCTCGGCGCGCCGACGATGGTGGTGACTTCCGCCGGCATCGCCATCCCCGGCTATTTCGGCTCGGTGCCGGTCGACGTGTTCGAGCGCACGATGGCGGTGAATTACCTGGGCACGGTGTACATAATCAAAGCCGCGCTGCCTTCGATGAGAAGAGCGGGCGGCAGCCTCGTGCTGATCTCCTCCGGCGCGGGCCTCATCGGGCTCTTCGGCTATACGCCGTACAGCCCCACGAAATTTGCGCTGCGAGGCCTGGCCGAAGCGCTGCGCGCCGAGCTGCGCCACGAAGGCATCAGGGTGTCTATCGCGTACCCGCCCGACACCGATACGCCGCAGCTCATCGAAGAGTCGCGCACCAAGCCTGCCGAGACGCGGATGATGACCGCGCGCGCGGGGCTGTGGAGCGCTGAAGATGTCGCCGAGCGCATCCTTAAAGGGGTGTCGCGCGGCAGTTTTGCAATCACGCCGGGTTTCGAGCTGACCGCGCTCTATCGTCTGGGCAGCCTCGTCGCGCCTGTCGTGCAGTGGGGATGGGCCAGACAGGTGGCGCGCATGCGCCGCGATGTACGCCCGGCAACGAATAAAGAGCACACATGATCAGGGTAGCCATAGCGGGTGTCGGCAACTGCGCGAGCTCGCTCGTGCAGGCGCTGAGCGCCGCACGTAAAGGTCCCGTCGAAGGCCTGATGCGCAGCCGCATCGGATCCTGGGGCGTCGAGGACATCGAGATCGTCGCGGCTTTCGACGTCGACGCTCGCAAAGTGGGATTCAGCGTCGGCGAAGCGGCGCTCGCGAAGCCTAACTGCACCCGTGTTTTCGAGTCCGACCTCTCGGCGCACCGTACGCGGGTGCTGATGGGGCCGGTGCTCGACGGGGTCGCGCCGCACATGGCCGATTACCCGGACGACGAAGCGTTCAGGGTGTCGTCGGCGAAACCGGTCGACGTGGCCGCCGCACTGAAGGAGGCGCGCGCCGAGATCCTGGTGTGCTACCTGCCGGTCGGCGCGGTGCAGGCGGTGAGCCACTACGCCGAAGCGTGCCTCGCGGCGAAAGTCGCGCTGGTGAACTGCGTGCCGGTGTTCATCGCGTCCGACCCGGCGTGGTCTTCGCGCTTCGCCGAGGCCCGTCTTCCCCTCGTCGGAGACGACATCAAGAGCCAGCTCGGCGCGACCATACTCCACCGGACGCTCGCGTCGCTCTTCGACATGCGAGGCATCAGGATCGAGCGCACGTACCAGCTCAACACCGGCGGCAACACCGATTTCCTGAACATGCTCGCGCGCGAGCGCCTGAGCTCCAAAAAGAAATCGAAGACCCAGTCGGTGCAGTCGGTATTGAACGAGCCGATCCCCGCGGGCGACGTGCACATCGGCCCGTCCGATTACATCTCGTGGCAGAAAGACAACAAGGTCGCTTTCATCCGGATGGAAGGCCGGGGCCTCGGCGGCTCGCCGATCGAGCTCGAGATGCGCCTGTCGGTGCAGGATTCGCCGAACAGCGCGGGCGTCGTGCTCGACGCGATCCGCTGCGCCAGGCTCGCGCTCGACGCGCGCGTCGGCGGGGTGCTCGCGGGACCTTCGGCGGCTTTCATGAAATCGCCGCCGAAACAGGCGCCCGATTTCGAAGCGCAGGCGCTGTGCGACGCGTTCATCGCGCAGGTCGCAGGCGCGGCTCAAGGACGCGGCGATTGAACGGCAGCGCGCACTCGACGCCGACTGCCACCGGCAGGTTCTGGAGCGGCGCCGCGCTCGGTTTCGGCGTGCTCGCGGCCGCCAACGCGGTCCTGCTCGGGTACGCGTGGATCCACTTCGCGCTCGCCAACCCGGCGTATTTCGCGGACGACTGGCCGACGTTCAGCCGCGCGCTCACTTTGCAGAACGTGCTTTACCCGGCGCTTGCCGCGCTCGCGGGAACGGGTCTTTTCGCGGGCGGATGGGCGCTCGCGCTGATGCAGTGGGAACGCGCGCGTAAGAACCCGGCGCTGCGCGCACCGCTGATGGTCAGGGCGCTGTGCGGGCTCGTCGCCGCGGCGCTCGGGGTCGTGCACTACTTTCACGTGACGGTGACCCTGAGCGTCGACAACGACGCGCACATGGCGCTCGCGTTCGCGTTTTTCTTCGGGATGTCGCTGCTGATCGCCGCCGACCTCGTCTGCTCCGTCGCGCTGGAGAAGCGCGGGCTGCGCGACGCCGCGGCGGCGCCCAGGCGGGTCCGGACGCACCACCGCGTCGGCGCCGGCGTGATCGCAGCCGCCGCCGCTTTCCTCGTGACTTTCGTGCTGAAAGACGCCGCGTGGAACCCCTGGGCTTCGGCGACCCAGAAAGCGTTCGTCTGCTTCGAAGCGCTGTGGGTCACGCTCGCTCACGCCTATGCAGTCCTCTACGTCGTGCCGCTGCGCAGGCACTTCGGCGTCGAGCCCACCGGGGCCGCGGCACGCGTGCGCAGGCTCGCGAGCTCGGCGGCGGTGGTCCTCGTCGGCGCTGCGGCGTGCACC
>JAQGNC010000320.1 GCA_028292065.1 Betaproteobacteria bacterium | reverse complement strand
AAGAGCTGCTCCATATCCTTGCGCGCCTGGCTGCCGATCGCTTTGAGCTTCTCGCCGCCCTTGCCGATGATGATCGCTTTCTGGTTCTGCCTGTCGACGAGTATCGCGACGTGGATGCGCCTCAAGGTCTCGGTCGTCTCGAACTGCTCGATCTCCACCGCGGTGGCATAGGGGAGCTCGTCGCCGAGCAGGCGAAACAGCTTCTCGCGCACGAGCTCTGCGGCGAGGAAGCGCTCGGAATGCGTGGTGACTTCGTCGTGCTTGTACATGGCCGGCGCTTCCGGCAGCCGCGGGAGGATCTCGCGCACGAGGTCCTCGACCTGCTGGCCGCGCTCGGCGGAAATGGGCACGATCGCGGCGAAGGCGTGGCGCTCGCTCATCTCGCGCGTGAAAGGAAGGAGCTTGCTCTTGTCCTTCACGCGATCGATCTTGTTCATCGCGAGGACGACCGGGACTCTGGTGGGCATGAGCTCGAGCAGCGCCTGGTCGCGCGCCTCGAACTTGCCGGCCTCTATCACCCAGACGACGACGTCGACTTCCTCGAGCGCCTGGCGCACCGAGCGGTTCATGAGGCGCGTCATCGCCGAGCGGTGCTCGGTCTGGAAACCGGGCGTGTCGACGAACACGAGCTGCCCCTCGGGCCGCGTGACGATCCCGGTGATGCGGTGCCGGGTCGTCTGCGGCTTGCGCGAGGTGATGCTGATCTTCTGCCCTACGAAGTAGTTGAGCAGGGTCGATTTGCCCACGTTCGGGCGTCCGACGATGGCGACGAGACCTGCGCGGTGCGGTTGTGCTTCACTCATGTTTCGCTTGCCTGTTCATATGCCGCACGCGCGGCTTCCTGCTCGGCGCTGCGCCGGCTCGTGCCACGCCCGCGCGCTCTGACATGGAGAGGTTCGATTTGACACTCGACTTCGAAGAGCTGCTCGTGCGCTTCGCCGTGTATCGTGATCACGGTGTAGCGCGGGAGCGGAAGGCGCCGGCTCTGGAGAAATTCCTGGAGCAGCGTCTTTGCATCCTTGCCGCTGGTGCGCGGGTCGATCTTGTCGAGCGGTTCCTGGAAGAGGCGCTCGACGATTCCGTACGCGGCCTCGAAACCCCCGTCGAGGAACGCCGCCCCGATGACCGCTTCGACCGCGTCGGCGAGCATCGAAGGGCGCTTGGCGCCGCCGCTTTTCAACTCCCCTTCCCCGAGCCGCAAATGGCGCCCGAAATCGCCCGCCGTCGCGATTTCCGCGAGCGACGGCTGCGACACGAGGCTCGCGCGCAGCCGCGAGAGCTCGCCTTCCGCGAGTCCGGGAAATTTGCGATACAGGTGGAGCGCGACCGCGCAGTTGACGACGCTGTCGCCGAGAAACTCGAGCCGCTCGTTATGCTCGGCGTTGTAGCTGCGGTGAGTCAGTGCCCGGTGCAGCAGATCCGCGTCTTTGAAGCGGTATCCGATCGAGCGGCTAAAGCCATCGAGGTCCATCGCGGGAAATACGAGGACATCTCACTGCTTGGAAGTCGGGTGGAAATCGAAGCACGCCGCGACATTGCGGAAGAGAGGCACCTTCACGGAGTAATTGGCGCTGATCTGCCAGCCGTCAGGCCCTTTTTCGTACTCGATCGCGTCGCCGGAGAGCGCACGGACGTCGTCGATGGTGGCGCGCGCCGCCCACGCGCGGTCCATCTCGGCGCGCCGCGCACTCTTGAGCGTGGGGTCCTCGGCCATGCTCTTGAACAAGCGCTGTATCGTGCCGTATTCGATGTACACCGGGACCACCTTGAAGCCCAGGATGAGGACGAGCACCAGCACGATCGATACGAAAATCAGGCCGGTCACGCTCAAGCCCTTCTGCTTGTTTCTGGCTCCGCTGGTCATGGCTCCCTTTCGTTATTCGATGATGCGGCCGATGCGCTTCAACTCGTCGAAGTTCCACCAGATCAGAAAGGCTTTTCCGACGATGTTCTGCTCCGGGACGAATCCCCAGTAACGGCTGTCACTGCTGCTGTCGCGATTGTCGCCCATCATGAAGTAATGACCGGGCGGCACCTTGCACGAAAACCCCTCGTCATTGTAGGCGCAATTCTCGCGATTGGGAAAGTTGCCGACCCCCGAGAGGTGCACGCTCGGGACGTCCGGCTGCACGAGTATCGCGTGCGGATGCCCGCCCAGGTTTTCATCGAAGCGCTGAGTCGACACGAAGCTCAGCCCGCCTTCGACGTAGTTGAACTCGCCGGCGCGTTTGACTTCGACTTCGCTGCCGTTGATCGTCAGGCGCTTGTTGCGATAGACCACCTGGTCGCCCGGAAGACCGACCACCCGCTTGATGTAGTCGAGCGAGGGATTGACCGGGTAGCGAAAGACCATGACTTCGCCGCGCTGGGGCTGGTTCACGTCGACGATCTTGACGTTCACGACCGGGAGCCGGATGCCGTAGGTATATTTGTTGACGAGGATGAAGTCGCCCACCAGCAGGGTGGGCAGCATGGAGCCCGAGGGGATCTTGAACGGCTCGACCAGGAAGGAGCGCAGCAGGAACACGACCAGGATGACCGGGAAGAAGCTCTTCGGGTACTCGACCCACCACGGCTCGCGCTGATCCGCAGCGCGGCGCTTCGCGAAGAACAGATAGTCGAGCAGCCATACCGTGCCGGTCACGACCAGCAGCAGGAACATGATGAGGGCGAAGTTCAATTCTTGTCCTTTTTACGCGAGGCGTGCCGCGTCAGGCGCAAGCGCCCGGACAGGCACGCCTCGCTCAAGTGCCGTGGTGTGTGCCGCGTCAGGCGCGAGCGCCCGACAGGCACGCCTCGCTGAAGTGCCGTGCCTCACTTCTCGACCTGCAAAATCGCCAGGAACGCTTCCTGCGGAATCTCTACGCTGCCGACCTGCTTCATGCGCCGCTTTCCGGCTTTCTGCTTCTCGAGCAGCTTCTTCTTGCGGCTGATGTCGCCGCCGTAACACTTCGCCAGTACGTTCTT
>JAQGNC010000307.1 GCA_028292065.1 Betaproteobacteria bacterium | reverse complement strand
GGCCCGTCCGGGGATGAAGCTCGGTGCCGTCCGGCATGGTTTGCGCCGCCGCGAAGGTTCGTTGTAACGGGTTGAATTGCTCGGACTTTTCCATCCTTCGCCAAAGCTTAGCCGTTTCATCGGGACTTTGTCGGGCCGCGCCGCGTTCAATGCGTGCTGGCTTGCACACGGTGCATGCCTGTCACATCAGGAGATATCGCGATGAAACGGCTTCTTTGGGTTCTGGCTCTGAGTTTCACATGGCCCGCGCTGGCTGCGGACGATCACGATCACGGCACTGCGGCCGGACGTCCGCCGGAGACCCTCGGCAAGGTCTCGTTTCCGACTTCATGCGAGCCCCCGGTGCAGGCGCAGTTCGAGCGCGGCGTCGCTTTGCTGCATTCGTTCTGGTTCGCCGAAGGCCTCAAGGCGTTCACCGCGGTGGCCGAGCAGGACCCCGCGTGCGGCATGGCGCACTGGGGCATTGCGATCAACCGGCTGCTGAACCCTTTCAACGGCGAGGCCGCGCCGGATTTCGTCAAGCAGGGACAGGCGGCGATCGACAAAGCCAGGGCCGTCGGCGCGAAGACGCAGCGCGAACGCGACTACATCGACGCGGCCGCCCTGCTCTATACCGACCTCGGCACCCGGCGCTGGCCCGAGCGCGCCGTCGCCTATGAACGGGCGATGGCCCGGCTCGTCGAAAAATACCCGGCCGACGTTGAAGCGAAGGTTTTCTACGCCCTCGCGCTCAACTTCGCCGCCAACCTCAACGACCAGACCTACGCCAAGCCGCTCCAGGCCGCGCAGATCCTCGAGCCGCTGCTGATCGCGCATCCCGAGCATCCCGGGATCGCGCATTTCCTGATCCACAGCTACGACTATCCGGCGCTCGCGGAGAAAGGACTGGCCGCGGCGCGCCGTTACGCGAGCATTGCGCCTTCCGCCGCGCACGCGCTGCACATGCCTTCGCACATCTTCACGCGCATCGGCGCGTGGGAGGACTCGGTCGCGACCAACCGCAGGTCCGAGGACACGGCGCGCGCGGAGTCCAGCGGCGACGAAGCGCTGCACGCGATCGACTATCAGGTTTACGCGTATCTTCAGGTCGCGCGCGACGGCGACGCGAAGCAGGCGATCGAGCGCGGCGACGACTACGCGAGCCGGTTTACGTTTTCGCGCCCGCCGGGGCCCTTCGGCCAGTCGGCGGCGTCGGCGCGATACGCCCTCGAGCGCGGCGACTGGAAATCGGCCGCGCAGTTGCCGGCGAAGCCGACGAAGATCCCTTACGCCACCGCGAACCTGCACTTCGCGCGCGCACTCGGCGCCGCGCGTTCCCGCAATCCGGCTGCGGCGAAGGCGGACATCGCCCGGCTCGCGGAGCTGCGCGACGAGCTCGCCGCTGCGAAAAATGCGTATTGGGCCGGCCAGGTCGACATCCAGTGGCAGAGCGCCGCCGCGTGGGCCGCACTCGCCGAGGGACGGCGCGACGAAGCGCTCACCCTGATGCGCGCGGCCGCCGACAAGGAGAGCGCCAGCGAGAAAGCGCCGATCTCACCGGGTCCGATCCTGCCTGCTCGCGAGCTGCTCGGCGACATGCTCCTCGAGCTCGGGCAACCTGCGCTGGCGCTCAGGGAATACGAGGCCTCGCAACGGCGCGAGCCGAATCGCTTCCGCGGCTGGTACGGCGCTGCGACGGCCGCAGCCAAATCGGGCGACGCCGCGAAAGCAAAGACCTATTACGGCAAGCTGGCGGCATTGGCGCCGCAGGGGGAGAGCCGCCCGGAGCTGCGTGAGGCGAGGCAGTACCTTGCGGTGAGATAGACGGGTCAAACCTCGAAAAGCAGGAAGCAGGGACGCAAAGTAAAAATCAAGGACGCAAAGGGGGGATCGCTCGAGCGCTTTGTCGTAAATGCTCGAGCGATTCTTTCTCCTTGCCGACGAGCGTCTCAGCGCTCCGTTCCGGCGAGCGGTTCGCGGCAAGCCCCCCGAGGAGCTTTTGACAGTGCCCGGAAACCACGATATACTTGTATACAAGTATGCAAACGCTTGGCGGCCTTCCTCGCCGGCGCTTCCCGGGAGCAAGCCTTGAACGAATTCACGTGTGACGTATTAGTGGTCGGCGGCGGCGTGACCGGAGTGGCCGCCGCGACCGCCGCCGCGCGCGGCGGCGCGAAAACGATCCTCGTCGAGCAGCGGCCTTTCGTCGGCGGCAACGCGACGACCGGGCTGTGCCTGCACAACTACATCACCAAGCACGACCGGCAGGTCGTCTTCGGCATCGCGCAGGAAGTCGTCGACCGGCTCATGAAAATGGGCGGCGCGGTCGGTCACATCCCGTTCGGAGGGTTCGTAAGCGCGGTGACACCGGTGGACGGCGAGCTCTTTCGCATCATGTCGACGGCGATGCTCGCCGAAGCCGGGGTCGAGATCCTCTACGGCGGCAACCTCGTCGGCGCGGCATCGAAAGATGGGACGGTCACCACCGCCCAGGTCGCGCTCAAAGGCGGTGTCCACACGATCCGCGCCAAGGCGTTCGTCGATGCGAGCGGCGACGCCGACCTCGCGACGTTCGCCCGCGCGCCGGTGCGCAAAGGCGAGAAAAACACCGGGCGCATGCAGCCGGTGTCGATGATCCTGCACTTTCACAGCGTCGACACGATGCAGATCGCGCAAGCGTTCGGCGTCGAAAAGATGGCGGTCGCCACACGCCCCGATCACCCGGAACCGTTTCCCGTCTACTTCAACGGCAGCTTCAGCCGCTGGAACGACCAGCTCATGGCCGAAGGCCTGTTCCCGAACCGCGACCGTCACGTCTTCTTCAATACCGTCTGGCCCAACCAGATCAACGTGAACACGTCCGCGGTCGTGAACGTCGACGGCACCGATTCGGTTTCGCTCTCGCGCGCGACGGTCGCGCTCACCGCGCAGTGCGCGAAGATCGGCGAGTTCCTCAAGAAGAACGTCGGCGGTTTCCAAGGGGGCTACTACGTCCCCGCGGCGCTCGTCGGCGTGCGCGAGACGCGCAACATCGACGGTCTCTACGAGATCACCGGCGAAGACGCGCTCCAAGGCGCCAAGTTCGACGACACGATCGGCCAGCTCTGTTTCCCGATCGACATCCACACGCCGGAAGACAGCCAGGCGATATTCGAGCCGATCGGCGACGACGGCGCGATGGACATTCCGTATCGCGCGCTGCTGCCCAAAGGCATGCAGAACCTGGTCGTGGCGGGCCGCTGCGTGTCGGCGACGCATCATGCGCACGGCGCCACCCGCAACATGGCGCCATGCCTCGTCACCGGAGAGGCAGCCGGCGTTGCCGCCGCGATGGGCGCGAAACAAAACACCGCTCTGCCCGCCCTGGACGTCGGCAAGCTTCAGGACGAGTTGCTGAGCCGCGGCGTATTCCTCGGCGACGCTTTCGCTAAAGCCGTCGCCTAACGATGGAAGCGAACCACGCCGCCTACCTGCCGCTGCGCCTCGCGGTGCTCGAGCGGCTGAAAGCCTCAATCCTCGACGGCACGCTCAAGCCCGGAACCCTGCTGAGCGAAAACAAGATCGCAGCCGAGCTTTCGGTGAGCCGCACGCCGGTGCGCGAAGCGCTGCGCGTGCTCGAG
>JAQGNC010000296.1 GCA_028292065.1 Betaproteobacteria bacterium | reverse complement strand
CAAACCGGTATAATTTTCGTCTTTCGCCGCCGGCAGCACTCTCGAGCGGCCCCCAGTGCCCAATCCCGTGTTGCGTGAGTAGCGGCGTCGAGCGTAGCGTGCAGCATTGCCTCGCGTAAGCGCCACCTCACCTGATTTGCCAATGCAATCAATGGAGAACGAGAATCATGACTGAACGCCTCGACCTGCTGAAGATCGCGCAGGAAGAACAGAACGGTGACCTGTTCAAGCTGCTGGACAGCACTTTCAAGCGATCCGCAGTCCAGCCTCGCGGCATTTCCGACGCGGTCATCTGGGAAGGCGGAAACCAGCACGGGGGCGTGAAGCCGGTCGCCCACGCCCTCACCGACATGTTCGCGTTGAACGGGACGCTGATGGCGCTCGACGTGCTTGGGCTCCCGTTCCTCGGGGTTCCCATGATGGCGCAATACCGTCACGACACGAGGCTCGCCTCGCTCGACTGGTTCGGCAAGCTCGACTACACCGCGATCAAGTGGTCGACCGCGGGCGATTTCATGGTGAACGAAGGCGGCAAGAAAGTCGTGGTCCGCGGCAAGTCCGCGAATGCCCCGCTGCGCACTGCGGCGGGCGTCTATTGCAACGTCCGTCCGTACGGCACGGTGACGAGCGTTCGCTTCATGCCCGGGCTGCCGTATTCGCAGGACAGCAAGCAATTCAACGTGAGCCGTGAGACCGGCGTCATCCACTCGGAGATGAACACCCCCGGCGTGCGGATGGCCTATGCGGTTCGCCTGTTCCTGAAGATGGTCCACGAGACCGGCCAGATCGGCCGCGTCGCGACCAAGCCCACGCAGGCGCAGGAAGACGCAGTGAACGCGGGCATCGTGCGCTGGCTGCTGCAGGGAACCAAATTCGAGCTGAAGCGGCGCTACTCGGTCGACGCTTACGCCGAGCACAAGGCGAACGTCGACGCGATCGTCGCGCTGCTGCCGAAGGATTTCAAAGCGGGTATGGAAAACTGGGGCGGCGAGATCCACGAGCACATCTCGGACACCAATTTCGGCCTGCTGCTGCACGACATGATCAACCAGCGTAAGGCGATCGTGTATGCGACCGACCTCGACGGCGATCGCCTGACCGACCTGATGGCCGACGCGCCGGACGTGCTGCGCTCCTGGGGTCAGATGGTGCTCGACCACGTCAAAGCCGGCGCCCAGATGAGCAAGGTCTGGAAGGAGATGGGTTTCACCATGACCAACGGTAAAGACATGACGAGCGTCATGTACCGCATGGAGGGTCAGCCGATCTTCGAACAGACCCTCGGCTCGGCGGACGCGATGCTGCTGCGCCTGCTCGACGGCGATGAGACGGTCGGCGGCGAGAAGCAGCCGTACGATCCGAGGATTCACTTCGTGCTGATCAACGAGGCTTACAAGGCGGCGAATCCGGGCAACACCGAGCTCGCGAATTGGCTCGACGCGCAGCTGGCGACCTTCGACAACATCTATGGTGCGAAGCGTCCGCGCTACCTCGACGGGTACGCGAAGCTGAAAGAAGCGATCAAGCCGTGGGGCAGCAAGTAGGCGGGTCGTAAACGCGCGCCAGTAGGCGCGGGCGCCACGGATAATGGACAAGCGCCACAGGAGCCCGCGTCGCGGGCCCCTGTTGCCGCTCCTCCTCCCCCAAAACAAAAGCCCACTAGACCGTGAGGTCAGTGGGCTTTCTTATATTCTGCTGATACCGGCGGGGCTCCGGGTCAAACGGTCAGACGGCCTGGATATTTGAAGCTTGTTTCCCTTTAGGGCCTTGCGTGACCTCGAAGGAAACCTTCTGGCCTTCCTTCAGGGTCTTGAAGCCCCCCATCTGGATGGCTGAGAAGTGGGCGAAGAGGTCTTCGCTGCCGTCGTCAGGAGTAATGAAGCCATAACCTTTTGCATCATTGAACCATTTCACGGTACCAGTTGCCATACACATTCCCTCAGCGTACAAAAAAACGGGCCCCACGCCCGCACCTGTCTGGATTTCAAGCTGTCGCGCATTACCTTGCCGGTCTTGCGATTGAAACTTGAAGCCAAACACCCGATTGCTTTCTAGGCTATCTAAAACGGGAAGTCAAGTATACTCAGCCGACCGCCTGGGAAGGTACTTGATATTTCCGGGATTCCGTCCAGAATAGCCAGAGAAGTTGCGGCATTAACGTTTAATCAGGCATGGCAACAAGGCGCAGCGAAGACACGGTCCTGGAGGCGAAGAAAAGCCGGACCAAACCACCTTCAATGTTCAAGGTGATGCTGCTGAACGACGACTACACGCCTATGGATTTCGTCGTTCTCGTGCTGCAGAAGATCTTTCTGTTGAGCCGCGAGCGGGCCACCCAGGTCATGCTCAAGGTGCACCGGGAGGGGATGGGCGTCTGCGGCATCTATCCCAAGGACGTTGCGGCAACCAAAGTGGAGCAAGTGCGGTCGTACGCGAAGCAACACCAGCATCCGTTACAGTGTGTAATGGAAGAAAATTGAAGGTGAATCGACTCAAATGATTGCCCAGGAACTCGAAGTCAGCTTGCACATGGCCTTCATGGAAGCGCGCCAGAAGCGCCACGAATTCATCACCGTGGAGCACCTGCTGCTGGCGCTCCTCGACAACCCGTCCGCCTCGGAAGTGCTGCGCGCGTGCGCCGCGGACATCGACGACCTGCGCAAGCTCCTGTCGGACTTCGTCACCGAGCACACGCCGATCCTCGCGGGCGACGACGTCGACACGCAGCCCACGCTTGGATTTCAGCGCGTGATCCAGCGCGCCATCCTGCACGTCCAGTCGTCGGGCAAGAAGGAAGTGACCGGCGCCAACGTGCTCGTCGCAATATTCGGCGAGAAAGATTCGCACGCCGTCTATTTCCTGCACCAGAAAGGCGTCACGCGCCTCGACGTCGTGAATTTCATCTCTCACGGCATCAGCAAAGTCCCTCAGGCCCAGCAGGCCAAGCCCGAAAGCGACTCCGAGGCCGAGCACGAAGCCCAGCCCGGCGGTGCGCTCGAGAACTACACGCTCAACCTCAACGCGCTGGCGCTCTCGGGCAAGATCGATCCGCTGATCGGCCGCGACAAGGAGCTCGAGCGCGTGGTGCAGACGCTCTGCCGCCGCCGCAAGAACAATCCGCTGCTCGTCGGCGAAGCCGGTGTCGGCAAGACCGCGATCGCGGAAGGTCTCGCGCGCCGCATCGTCGAAGGCTCGGTGCCCGACATTCTGAAGAAGAGCAACGTCTACGCGCTCGACATGGGCGCGCTGCTCGCGGGCACCAAGTATCGCGGGGACTTCGAGCAGCGGCTCAAGTCGGTGCTGAAGCAGCTCCTCGACAACCCCAACGCGATCCTCTTCATCGACGAGATCCACACGCTGATCGGCGCCGGCGCCGCTTCGGGCGGGACGCTCGATGCGTCTAACCTGCTGAAGCCCGCGCTGTCCACCGGCCAGCTGAAGTGCATCGGCGCGACGACGTATCAGGAATACCGCGGCGTGTTCGAGAAAGACCACGCGCTTTCACGCCGTTTCCAGAAAGTCGACGTGATCGAGCCGACGGTCGCCGAAACCGTGCTGATCCTCAAAGGGCTCAAGTCGCGCTTCGAAGCGCACCACGGCGTGAAATACCAGCCTTCGGCGCTTTCGGCCGCGGCGGAGCTCTCGGCGCGCTTCATCAACGACCGTCACCTGCCCGACAAGGCGATCGACGTGATCGACGAAGCGGGCGCGGCCCAGAAGATCCTGCCGAAATCGAAGCAGAAGCGCGTGATCACCAAGCACGAGATCGAAGAGATCATCGCGAAGATCACCCGCATCCCGGCGCAGACGGTCTCCAGCGACGATCGCAACGCGCTGAAGAGCCTCGATCGCGACCTGAAGGCGGTGGTGTTCGGGCAGGACAAGGCGATCGACGCGCTGTCCGCTGCGATCAAGATGGCGCGCAGCGGCCTCGGCAATCCGCAGAAGCCGATCGGCTCGTTCCTCTTCAGCGGCCCGACCGGCGTCGGAAAAACCGAAGTCGCGCGCCAGCTCGCCTACACGATGGGTGTGGAACTGATCCGCTTCGACATGTCGGAGTACATGGAGCGCCACGCGGTGTCGCGCCTCATCGGCGCGCCTCCGGGCTACGTCGGATTCGACCAGGGCGGCCTGCTCACCGAGCAGATCACCAAGCACCCCTATTCGGTGCTGCTGCTCGACGAGATCGAGAAAGCGCACCCGGACGTGTTCAACATCATGCTGCAGGTGATGGACCACGGGACGCTCACCGATAACAACGGGCGTAAAGCCGATTTCCGCAACGTCGCCATCATCATGACGACCAACGCGGGCGCCTCCGAGCTGTCGAAGACCTCGATGGGCTTCACGATGTCCAAGCAGTCCGGCGACGAGATGGGCGAGATCAAGCGGATGTTCACGCCCGAGTTTCGCAACCGGCTCGACGCGATCATCTCGTTCGCGCCGCTGGACACCGCGGTCATCCTGCGCGTGGTCGACAAATTCCTCATGCAGCTCGAAGACCAGTTGCACGAGAAGAAAGTGGAGATCACGTTCACGCAGGTCCTCAAGGAGCACCTCGCGAAGAGCGGTTTCGATCCGCTGATGGGTGCGCGTCCGATGGCGCGTCTCATCCAGGACACGATCCGTCGCGCGCTTGCCGACGAGCTCCTCTTCGGCAAGCTTGCCAACGGCGGCAAGGTCACCGTGGACGTCGACGACAAGGACGCGGTGCACCTCGTGTTTTCGGACTCGGAAGAGCCTGCCGGCGTCGCGTAACCGCCACAGTAGTACAGCGGCATCAGTTAAGCCCCGGCAGGTCTCAATGACTGCCGGGGCTTTTCGTTATAATCACCCGGCCGTTCAACCGGGGAAGCACGACATGAAGCGCACCATCACGAAGGCGTTTGCCCTCGCGTTACTCTGCTCTTTCCTCCATGCGGGTCCTGCGGTCGCACAGGACCCGAATGCCGGGCGCAATCTCTCCGCCAACTGTTTCACCTGCCACGGCACCGGCGGCAACAGCGTCGGCGGCGTGCCGCCGAGTCTTGCGGGACGAGCGTCGGCCGAGCTTTTCCAGACGATGAAAGACTTCCAGACCGGAAAGCGTCCCGCAACGATCATGCACCAGCAGGCGAAAGGCTATACCGATGAGCAGCTCCAGGCGATCTCGTCTTACCTGGCGAGTCTGAAGCCTGGGGCGCCCCGCGTGCCTTCCAAAGCGGCGAACTAGGAGCACACCATGGCACTGTCCCGACGTGAATTCCTGACATGGATGGCGGCGAGCGCGGGCACTTCGGCGCTTGCAGGGTGTGAATCGACCGTACCCAACGGCAGCACGCTGCAGGACGCTGCGGCGGGTGCCGCGCGCGTGGTTGTCGTCGGCGGCGGCTTCGGCGGCGGCAGCGCGGCGAAATACATCAAGATGTGGGCGCCCGACATCGACGTCGTGCTGGTCGAGCGCAACGCGCAGTTCATCTCGTGCCCGGTCAGCAACCTCGTGCTCGGCGGCAATACGACGATGCAGGAGATCACCATGGGCTACGAGGGCTTACGCGCTCGCGGGGTGCGCATGGTGCGTGACGACGCGGTTGCGATCGACCCGGACAAGCACCAGGTGCGCCTCGCGCGCGGGGCTGCGTTGCCGTACGACCGGGTGATCGTCGCGCCGGGTGTCGATTTCATGTACGACGACATCCCGGGGTGGCGCACGCCCGACGCCCAGCAGCGCATCCTCCACGCATGGAAAGCCGGCGAGCAGACGGTCGCTTTGCGCAAACAGCTCGAAGCGATGCCCGACGGCGGGGTGTACGTGCTGCAGATCCCCACCGCGCCTTTCCGCTGCCCGCCGGGGCCGTATGAGCGCGTGT
>JAQGNC010000286.1 GCA_028292065.1 Betaproteobacteria bacterium | reverse complement strand
TGACCGGCGGGCGCTACATCGACGTCGATATCGATCGTGCGGCTGCCGCGCGCTACGGCCTGAACGTGTCCGACGTGCAGTCGGTGGTCGCGGCTGCGATCGGCGGCGAAAACATCGGCGAGACGATCGAAGGCCGGCGCCGCTTCCCCATCAACGTCCGCTATCCGCGCGAGCTGCGGGATTCCTTGTCGGACTTGAGACAGCTGCCGATCGTCACGGAAGCGGGCGCACAGATCCCGCTGTCCGCAGTCGCGAGCGTACGGATCGCCGACGGCCCCGCATCGCTGAAGAGCGAGAACGCACGCCTGTCGGGCTGGATCTATGTCGACATCCGCGGGCGCGATCTCGCCTCGGTCGTGGCCGACGCGAAACGTGCCGTGGCCGGCGCGGTCAACCTGCCCCCGGGTATAGCCGTCCAGTGGTCGGGGCAGTTCGAGTATCTGGAGCGCGCCGCGAAGCGATTGAGCGTCGTCGTGCCTTTCACGCTCGCCATCATTTTCGTGCTCCTGTATTTGACCTTCAGCCGGTTCGGCGAAGCTGCCCTGATCATGAGCACCCTGCCGTTCGCGCTCGTCGGCGGCATCTGGTACGTGTTTCTTTTGGGCCACCACCTGTCTGTCGCGAGCGCGCTCGGGTTCATCGCGCTCTCGGGTCTCGCCGCGGAATTCGGTGTCGTCATGCTGGTCTATATCCGGCACGCGCTCGACCGCAGGCTTGCTGCGGGAGAGCCGCACACGATGGAGACGCTGCTCGCCGCGATCGAGGAAGGGGCGGTTCTGCGGGTCAGACCGAAAGCGATGACCGTCGCGGTCATCATCGCCGGCCTCGCGCCGATCATGTGGTCCGAAGGCGCGGGCGCGGAGATCATGCAGCGGATTGCCGCGCCCATGATAGGCGGCATGATCACGGCCCCGCTCCTCTCGATGTTTGTAATACCCGCGGCTTATCTGCTGATGCGAAAGCCGCGTGAACCGGGAACTCGCCGTTTTTTTAACCGCGCACTACCCACAGGAGAACCAAGATGAAAGCAGTCGTTTTCGCAGCAGCCGTGATGACCAGCGCCGCCGTCGCTCATGCCGGAGAAATGATGAAAGGCATGGACATGAAGGACATGAGCCCTTCGGCGATGGCGAAGGATGCGAAGACGAGCCGGCACACGGCCAAGGGCACAGTCAAAAGCATCGATTCCAGGACCGGCACCGTGACACTCGACCATGAGGCCGTGAAAAGCCTGAATTGGCCGGCGATGACGATGGCGTTCAAAGTGCAGGACAAGGCGCTGATGGACAAACTCACGCAAGGCAAAAAGGTCGAAGTCGAGTTCGAGCAGCGAGGGAAGGACTACGTGATTACCGGCGCTAAGTAGCGAGCCGTTGCCAATCGCGCCGCGGCGGCGGGTGACGCAGCCCCGGTGACGCTTGATAAGCTGGTAGATTCGGATGGACACATGAACTGTGCTCATGAACGCCGGGCGAGGAAGTGATGAGCGGATTCGAACAGCTGCTTGGTCTCTTCGTCGCGGCCGTCATCCTGGCCGCAGGGGCGCGTCGCGTCGGCGCGCCGTATCCGGTATTCCTGGCGCTTGGCGGTGCCCTGCTCGCTTTCCTTCCGGGTGCGCCCTCGTTCAGCGTGCCTCCCGAGCTCGTGCTGGCGCTCTTCGTCGCGCCGGTTCTCCTGGATGCGGCTTACGACGCATCGCTGAGGGATCTCAGGGACAACTGGGCGCCGGTGGCCAGTCTGGTCGTGTTCGCGGTCGGCTTCACCACCGCCGCTGTCGCGGTCGTCGCGCACACGCTCATCCCTGCGATGCCGTGGGCCGCGGCGATCGCGCTGGGCGCAATCGTCGCTCCGCCTGACGCGGTAGCGGCGACTGCGGTGCTCCGCCCCTTGCGACCGCCGCATCGCCTCCTGACCATCCTCGAAGGCGAAAGCCTGCTGAACGACGCCACGGCGCTTCTGATCTATCGCCTCGCCGTCGGGGCCGTCGCGGCGAACAGCTTTTCCATGACGGTGGTTGCGCCGACCTTCCTGTTTGCGGTAGGCGGCAGCCTCGTAGCGGGCCCGGTGCTCGGCTGGCTCTTCCTGCGCGTGACTGAACGCGTGCAGCACGTGCCGACCGCGATCATTCTTCAGTTCGTCAGCACCTTCGGCGTATGGATACTCGCCGAACACCTCGGGCTCTCGGGCGTGTTGACCACCGTGTGCTACGCGATGATGGTGGCGCGGACCGCGCCTGAGCAGATTCCCGCCGAAACGCGCATCCCGACTTATGCCGTCTGGGAGACGGTCGTCTTCGCGCTGAACATCCTCGCCTTCATCTTCATCGGCCTGCAGATTCGGCCGATTCTCGAGAGCCTCGAAGCAGCCGACCGCGTGCGCTACTTCGCGGTCGCCGGCGCGGTCCTGCTGACCGTCATCGTCGTGCGCCTCGCGTGGCACATGTCGTTCAATGCGGCCCTCCGATGGCGACACCGCCAGGTAGGCTTTCATCCGCCGCGCCCGATGCTGCGGCCAAGCATCGGGAGCGGCGTGCTTATTTCGTGGTCCGGGATGCGCGGGATCGTCTCCCTCGCCGCAGCCATGGCGCTGCCGCAGACGTTTCCCTATCGCGACCTGATCGTGCTGACCGCATTCTCGGTCGTCCTCGGCACGCTCGCGATCCAGGGGCTGACCCTCAAGCCGCTATTGCGCGCGCTCGACCTGCGTGACGACGATCCAGTCGGCCGCGAAGTCGCTGCCGCGCGTGAGCGCGCGCTGCAGGCGGGACTCGCAAGCTTCGCGCATGACCGGTCCCCGGCGGCCGACCTCGTGCGACAGGAGTTCGCTGCGCATCTGACGCACGCACCAGCGGATGGCGGCGCAGTCGATCGCCCGCGTGACGCACACACCCAAATCCACCGCGGCGCTCTCCAGGCCGCCAGGCGATCGGTGCTCGACATGCGTGCCAACGAAGAGATCGGCGACGACGCCTTTCACCTGATCGAAGAGGAACTGGACTGGCTCGAGATGGCGAGCGGGAGAGATACGACGTGAGTCGGAAGGACCCCCGTTCCTCGCAATGACAGTTGTTGTCGTCGCGAGGAGCCGCGGCAGCGCGACATGGCGATCCCATGGCGCACGGTAACGTGCTCGTTACACGAGCGTCTTCGCGCGGTCCGGGACGGCGCCGCTGCCGTCAAGCATCGTCGTTCGAGCTCAGGACTCGGTCAGGGCGCTTCGAAGGCGCGCGATCGCACCCGGCAGGCCGCGCACTTTCAGCACCCGGCCGGTGGCGTCGTATTCTTCCGAGAGCACGCGCGCATTCTCGTAAACCTCGCCGAGCAGCGACTGCTTCGCGTACGGCAGCACGAGCTCCTCCTCCACCATCGCGGCTTCGAAGAACGCGATGAGTGTCTCGCGCAGCATGGCGACATCCTGTGGCGACTTGGCTGAGACGAGGATCGCGTCGGGGTGCTTTTCGCGTAGCGCGTCGCGATCGGCCTCGGCGACGCGATCGATTTTGTTGAGGATCAGGCGCGACGGGATCACGTCGGCGCCGATCTCCTGGAGCACCGAGCGGCTCACCTCGAGTTGCGATTCGTAGGCGGGGTCCGACGCGTCGACGACGAACAGCAGCAGCGAGGCTTCGAGCGCCTCGTCGAGCGTCGATCTGAATGACGCGACGAGATCGTGCGGCAACTTCCGGATGAACCCGACCGTATCCGAGACGAGTACGCGCGGATTGGTCGGCGGATGCAGCGCGCGCACGGTCGTGTCGAGCGTGGCGAAGAGCTTGTCGGCAACCAGTACCTCACTGCCCGTAAGCGCACGCATCAGGGACGATTTTCCTGCGTTCGTATACCCGACGAGCGCGACACGAAGCTGATCGCGCCGGGCGTGCCGACGCTGGCTGTTGTCGCGCTGAATCTCCTCCAGCTGCTCTTTCAGCTCGGCGAGGCGATCGCGAACCTTGCGTCGATCGAGCTCGAGGTCGGACTCGCCGGCGCCCGCCCCCTGCTGGCGCCCGGGACCGGCCGAAGACTCCCGCAGGCGCGGCGCCACGTACTTCAACCGCGCCATCTCCACTTGCAGCCTGGCCTCGCGGCTGCGCGCGTGACGATGGAAGATCTCCACGATGACGCCGGTGCGATCGAGCACCTGCGCACCGGTTGCACGCTCGAGGTTGCGTGCCTGGTTAGGCGAGAGCTCGTGATCGACGATGACGAATTCGGGCTTCGGGCCGGCGTCTTCACCAGGCTCCGCCACTGCCTCTTCCGGCTCCTTGGTTTCGGCGCCTTCGAAGCGCTCGCGCGCCTTCGATTTACGTGCGACGGCGACCGACTCGACGACGCCGGTCCCGCCGGTCATCGCCGCGAGCTCCTCGAGGCGCCCTTTGCCGAGCACGGTGCTGCTATCGATGCCGGGGCGCTTTTGCGAGACGGTGGCGACAACTTCGTAGCCGAGCGTCTTCACGAGGCGGCCGAGCTCCGCGAGGCTGGCGGTGTGAGCGATGTCGTCTACCTCCGGGAGCTGAACGCCGACGAGGATTGCGCGAGGTACTGGGGACTTGGTTTCCATGAAACGGATATAGCACGAAACGCGCCGGAGTAAATTGGCCGTCCCCGTATGGATCGATGCGGGAGCGTCGCTCCGGCGCAGGCGCCCGCGTACATGAGCCTCGCGCGATTTTCTTCCATGCGCGAGTGCGGAGAGGCACAGCCAGCACGGCGGCGTAGTATCAGGCCGCCTGCCGGATCAGGGATTCCGCCGGGATTCCCAATCCCTTGTGAAGCTTCCAAACCATCGCCATCGTCAGCGGCCGCTTGCGATTGAGCACTTCGTAAACGCGATTGGGCTGCCCGATGTAAGGCACCAAGTCCTTCACCGTGAGATTGCGCTGTTCCATGGCGAACTTGATCGCCTCCACCGGGTCAGGCAAATCGAGTGGGAAGTGCCTGGCTTCGTATGCCTCGACCAGCGTTACCAGGACGTCAAGCTTGTCGCCTTCAGCCGAGTTGCGCTTCGCGTCCATCAGCGTATCGATTTCCTTCAGCGCCGCCTCGTAATCGCGCCTTGTTTTAATCGGTTTGATTTCCATCTCTTCCATCCTCATACAGTCTGCGCATTGATCCGATCGTACTCGGCATGCGTGCCGATGAAACGCACGTACACCACGCGATAGGGATAATTGATCCAGGCTACGATGCGGTATTTGTTGCCCGAGATATTGAAGACGACACGGCCGTCTTTCAAGATGCTTGCGCTGCTGATTTCGCGTTTCACGTCCGCGGGTGAAGCCCAATCAGCGCGCAATACCTGACGATACCAAGCCAGAGCCGACTCTCGCGAATCCACGCGTTCGGGCCTGCTCTCCATGAAACGCTTGATAGTGCGCAGTGCAATGACGCGCATGACCACCATCATAGTCCCACCGTGGGACTACGGCAAGCGCCGGAGCCGCTTTGCCGATCATTCTGGCGTATGCCTCGCCCGTGGCGAACAGCCGCGTGCGGTCATCCTGCCCGAAAGGTGAACGGCTTGGACCAGGGATGGCCCTCCACGAAGCGAAGGCTTCAGTAAGGCCGGTCTCCGCGCACCAGCATGCGATACAGCCTGCGCTGCTGGGCGTGATCGTAATCGTGCCCCGCTCTGTGCAGCGCTGCGCGGTCGTCGATGATCAGCAGGTCCCCTTTCTGGTACTGATGCGCATAGCAGAACTGCGGCTGCGTGATCCTGTCGGTGAGTTCCTGCAGAAATTCCTGCGTGTCCTCCGGCGTCATGCCGATGATTCTTTCGGTCTTGCCTTTATGGAACCATACCGCCTTGGTGCCGGTGTCCGGATGCGTGCGCACCAGCGGCTGCACCGTCGGCGGTTTTCTCGACTGCAACTGCTCTTTGAGAATATCAGGATTGGCGATTCCGAAGCGTGCGCTGCTGATCAGCGTGTTCTCCGTTTTCATGCCGTTGATTTTTTGTTTCAGGTCCTCCGGCAGCGATTCATATGCCGCCCGCGAATTGCACACCGACGTGGCCCCGCCTTTATCCGGCACCGCCACCGCGTAGAGCATGGTGAACTTCGGCGGCAGTTCCTGGTTGGTGTGATCGGTGTGCCAGGTGGCGTTCTTGCTCACTTTGGCCGGATTGCCCTCGCTATCCTTATGAAAATTGTCGAGCACGCTGATCAGGGGAAAGCCGTCCACCAGATAGCGCCGGTTCTGGTCTTCCATCAATTCGCCGAACAGCTCGGCGCCGGCCTGTAGCTGTGCAGGCGTGAGATGAGCCTGTCCGCGAATCACGAGCACCACGTTCTCGACCGCTGCGTCATACAGCTTTTTCTGCGTGGCGGAGTCGACGGGTCGGCTCAGATCGATGCCCGTGACGATACCGCCGATGTGCTCTTTGACTTTCGTGATCTGCATCGCCTGAGAAGGTGCTTGCATCAGGGCGCTCATGGCGTGTCTCCGAGGAAAGATGATCCACAATCCGGACCGCGTCCCACGCGGCGGTGGCGCTATGATAAACGCACCGGTAAGGTCCAGCCTAACCAGTCGCAATCGGCCACCGCCGCCTCGCCGACGAAGGCAGCGCAAAATTCGGTAAGCTCCACGCAGCGGCCAGCATAAGCGCGCCGCGGCTTTTTTCTCAGGGGGAGCTTGCATGGCACTTCGTCTCGTTGCATTCGTCGGGATCGTTGTCGGTCTGGTGACAGCCGCAGGCCACGTGCTTGCACAGCAGCCGGCGCCGAAGCCAGGAACGCAGAACCCCGTAGAAGCCGCGCAGCAGGCCGCAAAGGATGCGGCCGAATTCGAATTCCTGGGCGCGCTCGCGCGCACGTGCCTCCTGCCGCCGAGCCGGAGCGAGGACTTTCGCGACATTCCGGCGCCCTACGTGTCTGACCCGGGCAAGGCGCCGCCCCGCGCATCGTGGTATGCGGACCCCGCAAAGGTCTTCGACAACCTGTATTTCGTCGGCGGGAAGATCCATTCCGCGTGGGCGCTGAAGACGCGCGACGGCATCATCCTGCTCGACACGATCTATCCGTACAACTCGGAAGAGCTCATCGTCGGCGGCATGCGCAAGCTCGGGCTCGACCCGAAGGACATCAAGTATGCGGTGATCTCGCACGCTCACCAGGATCACATCGGTGGCGCCGAGATGCTCCAGAAGCGCTATGGCGCGCGCGTCGTCATGTCCGGCCCCGACTGGGATCTCGTCGAGAAGGTTCCGAATCGCTTCAAGAGCATGGCCCCGAAGCGTGACATCGTAGCGACGGACGGCATGAAACTCACGCTGGGCGAATCGACGGTGAACATCTGGTTCACGCCCGGTCATACCGACGGGACGATCTCCTTCACCTTCCAGGTACTCGACCGCGGCCGTCCTGTGAACGTCGTCTATTCCGGCGGGACCGCGCTGGTATACGAGTACCACCTGCCCGAATGGAGCATCAAGAACCTGCAGACCTACATCGACTCACAGCGCCACATTGCGGCCAAGGCCAAGGAGACCGGCGCGACGGTTCTCATCTCGAATCATTCCGAGTTCGACAACGCGTACAACAAGAACCGCATGCTCGCCGGCCGCGGCAACGGGCCTCATCCGTACGAAATCGGCGCGGACTGGGTGCAGCGTTATTTCAAGGTGACCGAGAACTGCGCCCGCGCGACCCAGCTCAAGCTCGAGCAGCCGCCTGCCCGCCAATGAACCTTCCTGTTATTACAAAGCCGCGATCTTGACCAGCGGGTGAAAGGCCCGCCCGACACAGCCGGCCCTCGCGCGATCTACTCGGGTAGCTTCGTCGACTGCCAGGTGATCATGCGCCAGGTGCCGTTCTGGTTTTCATAGACATCGGTGAAGCGCACGCGAAAGGAATTCGACTTGCCTTTGGCGTCGACGCTGATGGCTGCGACGCCGGTCAGGACGACGGCGTTTCCAAGATCCTGTGCCTTCACCTCTGACGGCACCATCGACGTGTAAACGGTACTGCCCGATTCCATTCCCTCGAGCAGGCTCTCCTTCGTGTCCTGTCGCCCCGACGAGTGAGTGTAGACGAGCCCTTTGCATATCATGTTCTTGAGGGCTGCGACGTCCTTCTGCGCCATCGCGGTCATGCGCTGCTTGTCGAGGTCGATGATCATCTGTTCATTGCCGGCCATGTGTCTCTCCCTGCATGGTAACGAAGTTTAGAATGCGATCCCTGCGGAGCGGCAATGTAGCCCGCGCGTAAAGACTGGTCAAACAACTCGATGTCCATGGACGACGACGCTTCGCGTGCGCGTCGTACTCGGCGCGTGTGCCGATGAGACGCACCTAAACGACTCGATACGATGATGGACTCCCTGATCGCCGCCGCCGCGCGCGCCCTCGCTGCCGGCGATGCGCTCGGCGCGCTCAAGCGGGTGGCCCTGCGCGAAGACCCGCCGGCGCTGGCACTGCGCGGCATCGCGATGGCCCAGCTCGGCGAACACCCCCGCGCCCG
>JAQGNC010000270.1 GCA_028292065.1 Betaproteobacteria bacterium | reverse complement strand
TGCAAAACGCGACGTCGACATGGTGCGCGCGGTGAGGAATGCCGCAGGCCCCGCGATGGAGCTTTGCGTCGATGCGAACGAAGGCTACAAGACGCCGGGTGAAGCGGTCACGGTGCTCAGGCAGATGGAGAAATTCGGTCTGAAATACGCCGAGCAGCCGTGCATGGGCATCGAGCGCATCGCGGAAGTCGCGCGCGCGCTCGATACGCCGGTGATGGCCGACGAGTCGGGATGGAACGCGCACGACGCGATCCAGATCGCCGAGCAGCACGCGATCGACATCGTGTCGATCTACACGACCAAGCCCGGCGGACTGTACCGCGCGATGGAAGTCGCGGCGGTGTGCCGCGCCGCCGGCATCCTCTGCAACGTCAACGGCTCGATCGAGACCGGCGTGGGCAATCTCGCCAACCTCCAGTTCGCGGCCGCATCGCCTGCGGTCACGCTCTCGTGCGTGATCCCGGTGTCGACGCCCGCCGAGCACCAGGGCGGCCGCGTCGGCGGGATCTATTACAAGGACGACCTCCTGCGCGAGCCGATGACCGTCGTCGACGGCGCGATCGAAGTTCCGGTCGCGCCCGGTATGGGAATCGCGGTGAGCGAGGCGAAGATCGAAAAATACACGGTGAGCTGAAGCGATGCGCAAAGAAATTGTCGACCGCCAGGTCGCAGCCATGAAAGCCGCCGGCCTGGACGCGATGATCTCGTGCTCGCCCGAGAACTTCGCGTATCTGACCGGTTTCGTCGTGCCGTCGCAGCCGCTCATCCGGCATCGGCATGCGATGGTGATCGTCACCGCGGACGCGAAGACCGCGATCTTCGGCGTCGACATGGAAGCGAGCACGATCGAGCGCCGCGAGCCGGACACCCCGAGCCGCATCTGGGCCGAGTTCACCGACAGCGCGATGCTCGTGCTCGCCGATCAGCTCAAAGGCCTCGGCCTCGCGCGTTCACGCGTCGGCATCGAGATGGATTACCTGCCGGCGGGCGATTTCGCGAAGCTCACGCGAGCCCTGCCAGAGGCGACTTTCTCGGGCGACGAGGCGCTGCTGGCGAGGCTGCGGCAGATCAAGACGCGCGATGAGATCGAGCTCCTGCGCAGGCTTTCGCGCATCGCCGACCAGTCGATCACCGACGCGCTCGCCGCGGTGAAAGCGGGCGATTCCGAGATGGACATCGCGGCTCACATGACGCGCAACATCTATACGCTAGGCGCCGAGCACTTCAAGCTGATGATCGTCGCGACCGGCGAGCGCAGCCAGCTGCCGAACGTCGGTCCGTCGCAGCGGCGTCTTCAGACTAAAGACGTGTGCCGCGTCGAGATCTTCTCGGTCATCGCCGGCTACCAGGCGGGCGTGTGCCGCACCGCCGTCGTGCAGGAGGCGCCTCCGCACGCTGAAGCGATCTGGCGCAACCTCGTCGAATGCAAGTATCTGCTGATGGACATGATCAAGCCGGGTGCAAGCTGCCGCGAAGTCTATGAAGCTTTCCTGCGCAAGCTCGCCGAGATCAACCTGCCGCCGATCTCGTTCGTCGGTCACGGCATCGGGCTGCACCTGCACGAAGATCCTTATATCGGCAAGACTCCCGAGATCGGCAAGACCGGCGATGCACGTCTCGAAGCCGGCATGGTGCTCGGCGTCGAGCCGCTGTGTTACCGCACCGGACACGGCTACGGCATGCAGAACAAGGACATGATGCTGGTCACCGAGACCGGCTGCGAGCTGCTCTCCGACTACGCCGACACCGACAAGCTCCTCGTGGTCCGCTGATGCGAGTGACAGTCATCGGTGCGGGTGCGGGCGGTTGCGCCGCAGTCGCCGAATTCATGCAGGCGGGTCACGAGGTGCAACTGTGGAACCGCTCGGCTGAAACGCTGGGCGCTTTCGAGCGCGCGCGCGGCGTCGAGTACGAAGGGGTGCTCGGCGATGGCATCGTCCGGCCGCGGCTGATGACCACCGACCTGCGCGAGGCGGTCGAAGGCGCCGACGCGCTCGTCTGCACGCTGCCCACGTTCTCGCACGCGCCGGTCGCACGCGCGCTCGCGGCGTGCGGCGTGTCGCGCGACGTGCCGGTCGTGCTCGATCCCGGCCATACCGGCGGTGCGCTCGAGTTCCGCGCCGCGTATGAAGCGCGCGGTGCGGCCGCCCCGCCGATCGCGGAGCTTTCGACGCTGACTTACGTCGCCCGCAAGTATCAGCCGCAGCGCGTGACGGTGACCGGGCGCGCGAAAGCGGTCAGGGTCGCGGCGCTGCCGCAAGGCGAAGCGGCGCTGCACGCGGCGCGAACCCTTTTCCCTAGCGCGACGCCGGTTCGCGACGTGCTCGCGACCGGACTGTCGAACGTCAACATGGTGCTTCATCCGCCGGGAGCGATCCTCGGCGCCGCGTGGATAGAGGCGACCGGCGGGGATTTCACGTTCTACGTCGAAGGCATGACGCCCGGGGTTGCGCGAGTGATGCAAGCGCTCGACGACGAGCGCCGGGCGGTGGGCGCCGCGTTCGGGCACGTGCTGCCGAACCTCATCGAAGAGATGCAGGCGATCGGAACGGTGGAAGCGTCGGTCGCCGACACGCAGGACTACGCTGCGGCGATTTCAGGCGGGAAAGCCAACAGCAGCATCAAGGCGCCCGGCTCGCTTGCGCACCGCTACTATCTCGAAGATTTCGGCCACGGCCTGCTGCCTTTCATCGCGTTCGCGCAGATCGCCGGTGTCGCCGTACCGACCGCGGCATCGCTGTTCGGTCTCGGCGGCACGCTCGCAGGGGTCGACTACGCCGACAAAGGGCGAACCGCGGCAGCGATGGGCATCGCAAATCTCGACCGGGACGCGCTGCTTGCGCTCGTTCGCGGGTGATAAGCCATCGATAGAATGAACAGCAGGACCAACGGAGAACTGAAATGCCGGTCGTGACAGTGCAGTTGTGGACGGGGCGTACCGTGAATCAGAAGCGCAGGCTCGTGGCTGCGATCACCGATGCGATGGTGCAGCACGCCGATTGCGGGCCCGATCACCTGCACGTGATCATCCAGGACGTGCCGAAAGACAGCTGGGGACGCGCCGGCGCGCTCGGCATCGACAACGAGCCTGCGAGCCCGGACGAGCCCGCGCCGCCTCGTGCGCCGCGCATCCTCGGTTTCGCGCACATGCTGCTGCAGGTGGCCGACATCGACGCGTCGCGGCGCTTCTACGCCGACCTGCTGGGGTTCACCGAGCGCAAGGCGAAACCGCTCGCCGACGGCCGGCCTTTCGTCCCGTTCCGGCAAGGCATCGCGCTCACCACGGGCGGCCCCGGCAAGCCGGCGCAGATCGATCACATCGCTTTTCGCGTGAGCGGCGTGGATGCGCTCGCGGCACGCCTGAAGCAAGGCGGTGTCACGTTCTTCGAGGACCTGCACGACGGCATCTACGGCCGGACGATCTATGTCGCCGACCCTGACGGCAACAAGGTCGAGCTCTACGAAGAGCCGCGGTAGCGTGCCGGAACACGGCGCGTCGACGTGCACCGCGTTCGTGCCCTTGCCCTCAAGTTGGTGCGTGCCGATGCGCGCGCAGCGGCGTCTCGGCGCACGAATCGCGCGTGTCATGATCCTTGCTTAGTGGCCGACGCTCTCAACTTTCAGGAATCATGATGACGCGGTTACGCAATCGGTTCGGCTCGTTGTTGTTGTCGGTGATCGCTCTGAGCACGGGAGGCGGCGCGTTCGCGCAGCCGACGGCGTACCCGGTGAAGCCGGTGAGGGTCGTGGTCGGGTTCGCGCCGGGCGGCCCCGCCGACATCGTCGGGCGCCTGGTCGCGCCGAAGATCACCGAGATCCTCGGGCAGCAGCTCGTGATGGAGTCGCGCGGCGGCGCGGGCGGAACCATCGGCATGGACGTCGTCGCCAAAGCCCCTGCGGATGGTTACACGCTCGGCCTCGGCAGCTCGGGCAATCTCATCGTCGCGCCGCATCTCTATCCGAAGATCGGCTACAGCGTCGCCAAGGACCTCTCCCCGGTGGCTAGCCTCGCGACCACCGCCTTCGTCATCGCGGTCAACCCGAGCGTTCCCGCGAAGACGACCGCAGAGCTCGTGAAGATCGCGCACACGAAGAAGAACGCGCTGAGCTACGGGACGTCGGGCAACGGCTCGAGCTCGCATATCGCGGCCGAGCTCTTTCGCAACGCCATCGGCGCGGAGTTCGTGCATGTGCCGTACAAGGGAACCGGTCCGGCGCTGACCGCGGTGGTCTCGGGTGAGATCGACATGATGTTCGGCGATCTCATACCCGCCTTGCCGCACGCGCAGAGCGGCCGGCTGCGATTGCTCGCGAACCTCGGCAGCCATCGCTCGCCGGCCGCGCCGAACCTGCCCACGATCGCAGAGGCCGGCGTGAAGATGCAGCCGATGAGCGGACGCTACGCGTTCGTCGCGCCCGCAGGCACGCCGCGCGAAGTGATCGCGAAGCTGCATGCCGCGATCGCTGCGGTGCTCAAGTCGCCCGAGACGCAACAGCGCTTCATTCAGGCGGGTTTCGAAGTCGTCAACGACACGCCCGAGCAGCTCGCCGCCACCCTGAAGAACGAAGGCGAGCTCATCGGCGCCGTCATCCGCAAAGCCGGCATCAAGGCCGAGTAGCGGCCGTCACTGTCACTGGAGGACCATCATCGCTGCTGCACCGATCTACCTGACCGCAAGACAATGCCGCGACCTGCTCACGCCCGACGACGTGCTCGCCGAAATCGAACGCGTGATCGCCTGGGACGCGCAAGGCCTGGTGCGCTGGCCGTCGCCGCCGAACATGAACATGCGCGACCGCTACGAAAACCACTATCACCTGAAGGCGTGCATCCTCGACGAAATCTCGGTGGCGGGTTTCCGGCTCGTGTCGCACAACGCGACCGACGAGACTTCGCAGGATGCGACGCGTTTCGTCGTGCTGGTCGACGTCGAGAGCTCGCGGCCGCTCGCGTTCGTCGACGAGACCTGGACTTACGCCCAGCGCACGGTCGCGTCGATCGTGATGGCGGCGCGTCGCCTCGCGCGTGAAGACGCGGGCACGCTCGCGCTCGTGGGCGCGGGCCGGCTCGCCACGACTGCGCTCGAGTACTACACGCGTCTGTTCAAGCTGCGCGAAGTGCGCATCGCCTCACGCCGGCCGGAGACTCGCGCGGCGCTCGCCGCGAAAGCGAGTGAGAAATACGGCATCGACGCGCGCGCTGCCGAGAACATCGAGTCCGCGGTGCGCGGCGCCGACCTCATCCTGACCGCGACCAACAGCGCAGCCGCGATGCTCGAGGAGTCGTGGGTCGCGCCGGGGGCCGTGGTCGCCACGCTCGACAGCGCCGAGCCGGGGCGCGATCTGGTGGAGAAAGCCGATCTCTTCGTCGTCGACAGCCGCGAGCAGCTGAAGAAAGAGCTCACCGAGCTCTTCGGCGCGGAAGCGCCGGGGTGGATCGACGCGACCGTCGCGGAAGTCGTCAGCGGAAAACATCCCGGCCGGACATCCGCCGCGCAGCGGGTGCTGATCGTCACGCAAGGCATGGCGAGCCAGGACGTTGCGCTGGCGAACCTCGCTTACCAGCGCGCGCTGGAACGCGGGCTCGGTCAACCGATGGCTGCCGCCCTGCCGGACGACTGAAGGGCGTTCAGCCGGTCAGCGTCCGCACCAGCAGTCGGCGCGCACCCGGAATACCTGCTGGGCGGTCGTGCCGAGCATCGCTTCCTTCTGCCCCGCAGTGAAGGCCGAGTTGTCGATGACCGCTCTCGGCTGCGGATCGCCCATGGGAAAAGGCGAGTCGGAGCCGAGCATCACGCGCTCCGGGCCGGCTTTGTGCGCGAGATATTCGAGCGCGTCGACGTCGAATACGCACGAGTCGAAATACATCGCGGCGAAACCCTGCCGCGGATCGGCGCCTTTGCCTTTGAGGTTCGCGTGCCCTCGCGCGAGCCGGCCGAGCGCGTACGGCAGGGTGCCGCCACCGTGAGACAGTACGAGCTTCAGGCCCGGGAACCTGAGCAGGTGGCCTGAATAGAGAAGCCGCGAGACCGCGATCGACGTGTCTTCGAGCCGCCCTAGCGCGTTGTCGAGGCGGTAATCGGCGAGCCTCGCCTGACCGCAGAAGGCCTGCGGGTGCAGATAGATCGCGGCGCCGAGCCGGCTTGCCGCGTCCCAGAACGGATCGAGCGAGGCGTCGTCGAGGTTGTCGCCCGCCGCGCCTTTGGGGAGCGTGCCGATCATCACGCCCGCGAATCCGTGATCGACGGTTTCTGCGAGGACCTCCGCCGCGAGCGCGCCGTCCTGCAGCGGCACGGTCGCGAGCGGGGTGAAGCGCGGCTCGTCCGCGAGCGCGTCGCGCATGCACGCGTTCTGGAAGCGGCTCCACGCGAGCCCTTCGCGCGCCGGCAGCTCGTAACCGAAACCTTCGACCCAGCCGCCGACGAGCTGGTGGTCGATCGCGTTGGCATCCATCCACTCGCGGCGCGCGTCGAGGTCGGCGAGCGGCGGCATGATCGAGCGCGCCTCGGCGTCGCCGGGAAAGCGCAGCGACGCGGCTTTGTCGTTGCGCTCGAGCTTCACGCCCGGGAAATCGCCCGCGTGCGATTCGAAGCGCTCCAGCAGCAGGCGTGGCGTGTAGTGCGCGTGGATGTCGACGACTATCGATTTCATGCGGAATACTCGAGTGCGTTAGACGTCTTTCGGGCGCTTTGCCAGGAAACGGTCGAGCTGATCCGCGAAACGCTTGCGGTCGCTGTGGTCGAGCGGGGCGGGGCCGCCGGTCTGCACCCCGCTGCCTCTGAGCTCGTCGAGGAAATTTCGCAGCTCGAGGCGCTCGCGAATGTTGTCGGGCGTGTAGAACTCGCCTCGCGGATTCAGCGCGTGACCGCCGCGGGCGATCACGTCGGCGGCGAGCGGAATGTCCGCGGTGATCACCAGGTCGCCGGGCTCGACGCGTCTCGCGATCTCGTTGTCGGCGACGTCGAAGCCTCGCGGCACCTGCAGCGCGCGGATGAACTTTGATGCCGGGGTCCGCAACAGCATGTTCGCGACGAGCGTCGTCTGTATCTGCAGGCGCTCGGCCACGCGATACAGGATGTCCTTGATGACCGCCGGACACGCGTCGGCGTCTACGTAGATGTTCATGTGTTGAAGTTGTTAGCGCATCGAAGCGGGGTCAGACCGCGAGATCAAACCGGGGTCAGACCCCTTCGACTCCGGGGGATTATCCGCGATCCCGCGCGATTGCGGTGCGGCACCCCTCCGAACGCGAGCGATAACGCTCCCGCGGTTCCGCTTCATGAAACGGCAACCGAGCATGCGCAACAATTGCTGCGATATCGCACGGCTGAAAAATTATCGCGGTTAATCGCTTCGAACAATCCGGCTGAGCGGAGTATTCTCGAATCGTGTAGTGCGCCGTTCGATTCATGCGACGTCAGAGGAGCTGCCATGTCTCACCGACCGATCAGCACGATCATCCGGAATCATCGCTTTCTCACCGTGCCCAGCGGCACGACCATATACGACGCGGCGCGGCTGATGAAGCACAACGGCATGGATGCGCTGCTCGTCGCCGATCAGCGGCGCCTGGTCGGCGTGCTGACCGAGCGCGACATCGTGTTTCGCGTCACCGCAGAAGCGCTCGACGCCGCCGCGACGCTGGTCGCCGAAGTGATGACCCCGGGCCCACAGACCATATCGCCCGACAAGCCGCTCGGCCACGCGCTGCACATGATGTACGAAGGCGGTTTCAGGCACGTGCCGGTCGTCGAGAACGGCAGGCCGGTCGGCATGGTGTCCACGCGCGACGCGCTCGGGCCCGAGCTCAAGGCGTTCGTGTCGGAGATGGACGAGCGGGAGCACCTGGCGGAGATACTGGGGTAGGGCCGACAAAAACCGGGGTGTGACCCAACAAAAACCGGGGTCTGACCCCAATGAAGCCGGGGTCAGACCCCAAAGCCGGGGTGTGACCCGGACGCCGCTGAGCGCGCTGCGACCTGTAGCGCAGGCGCCTCGCCTGCAGCCACTCGCCGCTTCGGTCGCGCGCATGCGCGAGAAACACCGCGGCAGGCGAGGGCGCCTGCGCTACACAACCTTGTGTCCCCGATTACTGGGCTTTGACGCCGGCCGCCTTGATGACGCGCGCCCAGCGCTCGGCGTCTTTCTTCAGGTATTCGACGAACTCTGCGGGCAAGCTGCCGACGTTGATGGCGCCGAGCACCGCGAGCCGCTCTTTCACCTCCGGCTTCGCGATCGACTTCCTGATCTCTGCGCTCATGCGATCGACGATGGCCGGCGGCGTGCCGGCAGGCGCGAGCATGCCGACCCACGGCGCAGTCTCTTCGAAGCCCGGAAAGCCCGACTCGGCCATCGTCGGCGAAGACGGGTAATCGGGATGACGCTTTGCGGTACCGACCGCGAGCACTTTCAGGCGCTTGACCGCGACGTGGTCCGCGATGCCGATCATCGGATAGAACATGAACGTGACCTGTCCGCTCATGACGTCGACGAGCGCGGGCGCGTTGCCGCGAAAAGGCACGTGGGTCATCTTCGTGCCGGTCAGCGTCTCGAGCAGCGCGCCCGCGAGATGCGCTGAGCCGCCGTTGCCGGCGGAGCCGTAAGTCACCGCACCGGGCCTGGCCTTGGCCATCTCGATCAGCTCGCGCACCGAGCTTGCCGGCGTTTCGGGACGCGTCACCAGCAGCAGCGGCAGCACCGCGGTCAAGCTGATCGGCGCGAAATCGCGCAGCGGGTGGTAAGTCTTCTTTTCCATGAGCAGGTAGTTCACGTTGTGCGAGAGCGACGCGAAGAGCAGGGTGTGTCCGTCAGGCGTTGCGCGCGCGACTGTCTCGGTTGCAATGCGCGAGTTCGCCCCGGTGCGGTTGTCGATGATCAGCGGCTGGCCGAGCACGCGCGTGAGGTCCTGCGCGAGAACCCTCGCGATGACGTCGGTCGGCCCGCCTGCGGCGAACCCGACGAGCACGCGCACCGGTTTCGAAGGATAGTGCTGCGCCGCTGCGTGGCCGGCGATGAGCGCTGCTGCACAAGCGAACCCTTTCACGATATTCATGCCGCTCCCCCGATTGATCTTTGATCCCATTGTGGCCTATCCGCCTTGCGCCTGGCACGCCGCATCGCAGCGCCCGATCGTCGATAATCGCTGCATCGAAGTCATCAAGAATACGAGGAGAAACGATGCACCGGCTATTCAACAGCGCGCTCACTGTCGCGCTTTCAGCCTTCGCGGGCTGCGCGCACGCCGCAAGCGCGGCCGTGGGCGATTACCCGAACCGGCCCGTGCGCCTGATCGTTGCGCAGTCGGCCGGCGGCAATGCTGATTTCGTCGCACGCCTCATCGCCGGCGAGCTCGGCAAAAGGCTGGTCCAGCAGTTCGTCGTCGACAATCGCGGCGGCGGAGGAGGCATACTCGCAGCCGAGCTCGGGGTGAGGGCGCCCGCTGACGGTTACACCTTGCTGCTGGTGGGGAGCTCGTTCGGCACCAACCCGAGCCTTTACAGCAAACTGCCGTACGACCCGCTGAAAGACCTCGCGCCGATCACGCTCGCCTCGAACGCGCCGAACATCCTCGTGGTCAACAACGCGTTGCCGGTGAAATCGGTGAAAGACCTGGTCGCGCTGGCGAAGTCAAAACCGGGCGAGCTCAACTACGGCTCGTCGGGAACCGGTGGCTCGACCCATCTCGCGGCCGCGCTCTTCGACCTCATGGCCGGAACCCGGATGACGCACATCCCGTACAAAGGCGCGGCTTTCGCGCTCACCGACGTGATGGCGGGCCACATCCAGCTCAGCTTCGCGAGCATGCCTTCCGTCATGACGCACGTGCGCTCGGGCAGGCTGCGCGGCATCGCGGTGACGAGCGCGAAGCGATCTGCGCTCGTGCCGGACCTGCCGACGATCGACGAATCGGGGTTGCGCGGCTTCGAAACCGGCACGTGGCAGGGCGTGTTTGCGCCTCGCGCGACGCCCGCGCCGCTCGTCCACGTGCTCAACCGCGAGATCGCGGCTGTGGTGCATCTGCCCAAAGTGAAGAAGCAATACGCGGTCGAAGGCGGAGAGCCGATCGGCAACTCCCCCGACGAATTCGCGCGATGGCTGCGCGCGGAGATCGCGAAGTGGGCCAAGGTCGTGAAAGCGGCGAACATCAAGGTCGAATAGACGAAGAAAGGTTCTCATGAACATCCCGGCAAACTGGCAAACCTTCGCGCTCGCCTCGGCTTTCTTCGCCGCGTTGACCGCGATCTTCGGCAAGCTCGGCGTGAGCGAGATGAATTCCAATCTCGCGACTTTCATCCGCACGATCGTCATCGTGGCGATCACCGCGCTGATCGTCACGGCGCGCCACGAGTGGGAAGCGCCGACGTCCCTCTCGGCGAAAGGGCTGACTTTCCTCGTGCTCTCCGCAGTGGCGACCGGGCTTTCGTGGCTGTGTTACTACCGCGCGCTGCAGCTGGGACCCGTCTCCTCGGTCGCGCCGGTCGACAAGCTGAGCGTGGCGCTCGCGATCGTCCTCGGGGTCGTCTTCCTCGGCGAGCCGCTGACGTGGCAGACCACGGTCGGCGGGCTGCTCATCGTCGCCGGCTCGCTCGTCATCCTCCTCGGATAACGTCCGCAGATCATGGTTTTAGTGCGCCTCATCCGGGCATGCGGCCGCACCGGGCCCGCCGATGGCTTAACATGACCTGCCGGGTGGATGCCGGCGTGCTGCGGGCATCCGAACCCCCCGTCAGGAGAGCCATTGTTCAACGGAATTTACGATCTGCCGTGGTGGGGCTACGTCGCCTACACCCTGGCGATGACCCATGTGACCATCGTCGCGGTCACGATCTACCTGCACCGCCACCAGTCTCACCGCGCGCTCAAGCTCCACCCGCTGCCGAGCCATTTCTTTCGCTTCTGGCTGTGGTTCACGACGGGCATGGTGACGCGCGAATGGACCGCCATCCACCGCAAGCATCACGCGAAATGCGAGACGCCCGACGACCCGCACAGCCCGCAGTTCTTCGGGATTCGTCGCGTGCTCCTCCAGGGCGCCGAGCTCTACCGCATGGAATCCCGCAACAAGGAAACGCTGGCGAACTACGGGCACGGCACGCCTGACGACTGGATCGAGCAGCGCGTGTACAGCCGCTATACGAAGTACGGCATCGGTCTCATGCTCATCATGAACTTCGTCCTCTTCGGCTTCATCGGCATCACGATCTGGGCGATCCAGATGATGTGGATTCCTTTCCTCGCGGCGGGCGTCATCAACGGCATCGGGCACTACTGGGGTTACCGCACCTTCCACCCGGTCGACGCGAGCCGCAACGTCATCCCGTGGGGCATCCTCATCGGCGGCGAAGAGCTGCACAACAACCATCACGCATACGTGACTTCCGCGAAACTTTCGAACCGCTGGTACGAGTTCGACATCGGCTGGATGTATATCCGTTTGATGGAAATCGTCGGGCTCGCGACGGTGACTCGGGTCGCGCCGCGATTGAAGCTCGATCGCACGAAGGCGCAATGCGACGCCGCGACGGTCGAGGCGGTCGTCGTCCACAGGCACGAAGTGCTCGCGCAATACACCGAAGTGGTGCGGAAGATTTGCGCGGCCGAGAGCAAAGACTTGAGGGGCATCGACTGGTCGGCGTTGAAGCGTCGGCTGCACGTCGAAACTGCCGCTTTACCCGAAGCGGAGCGCGAACACCGCACCCGTGCGCTCAACGCAAGCCCGGTGCTCGCGAAGGTGTATGCGATGCGCGATGAGCTGCAAACGCTGTGGCAGCGCTCCGCCGCGTCGAAGGAACAACTCGTCCACCAGCTCGAAGACTGGTGCCGCCGCGCCGAAGCGAGCGGCATCGACGCACTGAAAGCCTTCTCGCGCAGGCTGCGCTCGTACGACATGTAAACCGGGGTCAGACCCCCAAGGGGTCAGACCCCGGTTTTGCCTGGTTTTGTTTTATGGG
>JAQGNC010000267.1 GCA_028292065.1 Betaproteobacteria bacterium | reverse complement strand
CTCGTCTGGCGCGCAGGTGTCGAACAGCCGGCGAGCAAGGCCGTAAGGATGAAGGTTGCGATCGTGGTGTAGCGCATGTGTGTCTCCCGGACTCACAACGGATGCAGCTGGCATTCCCGAAAAGAAGGCGGTGCGAGCCTCGTCACTTCGCGATCGGCTCGAGCAGCCCGTGGGCGACACCCGCGCTCACCAGACGCTCGCACTGCGCGTGAGAGAGCCGCGAATTCTGCGGCGAAGTCTCGTCGTGCATGAGATTGCCGGGTTCTTCGCTGTGCTCACCGCTGTCGGAGAGCACGTGAACGAGCTCGTGCGCGATCGCGTAAGGGAGGTCGCGCGTGCCGTAGGCCACCCAGATCGTATCGGCGAGCTCGGGCCGGTTCGCCGAGTTCGACCGGCCGATCGCTTCGGCGTCGAACGCGGGGTCGTTGCGCGTGTCCTCGACGAAGAAAACGGCGGGCCCCGGCGCGGCTATCGTGCGCAGCAACTCGCGCGAAAGCGGCGTGAAATAGAAATGAAAGCGGCGCGGCGCTTCGACTTCGTTGACCTGCGCGCCGGTGACCGCGACGCCGCACGCCGAGAGGAGGCCCGCGGCGCGCGCGAGCGCGTCGACGATCTCGTCGGTGCGCCAGCGCGAGCCCGCGAAGTGAAAAAGCTTCACGTGCATGGAATGCGTGGCGCCGGGGACCCTAGGCATTGCGGAATCGACGGCGCGCGCCTCCGACACCCGAACCGGCGACGCCGCGAGCGCGCACGATGCGGTGCTCAGCGCGAGCGACAGCAGCAGCCCGCGGCGCGCGACGCCGCTCAGAGCGCGAGCTCGATCAGATACGGGCCGCGACGGCTGAATGCGGCGCGCAACGCGCCGGCGAATGCGCCGAGCGAAACCGCGCGCGAGCCTTCCACGCCGTGACCGTGGGCGAGCGAGACCCAGTCGAGGTTCGGCCGATCGAGCGTGAGCATGTCGGTCGCGCGCTGGCCGGGAGCGCCCGCGCCCATGTTGCGCAACTCGCCGCGCAGGATCTGGTACGCGCGATTGGCGAGAAGGACGACGGTCACGTCGAGGTTCTCGCGCGCCATCGTCCACAGCGCCTGCAGCGTGTACATGCCGCTGCCGTCGCCTTCGAGCGCGACGACTTTGCGCTCGGGCGCCGCGATCGCCGCGCCGGTCGCCGCGGGAAGACCCCAGCCGATCGAGCCGCCCATGATGTTCAGCCAGTCGTGCGGCGCGGCGCCGGTGAAGTAGGGCCCGAAATTGCGGCCGGTCGAGACCGACTCGTCGATGACGATTGCGTTTTCCGGCAGCAGGGCCGTGAGCACCGCGGCGATGCCGTCGGCGGTGAGATCGCCTTCGGGCAGCGCGGCGCGGGCGCGCTCGCCCACGTGAGCCGGCGGCGTTCGTGTCGCGCCGACCGCGCTCGCGAGCGCTTCGAGGGCGTGCTCGAGGTCGTCGGCCGTGCCCGCGAGCGAAGTGATTGCGCAATCCTCCGGCGTGAGCACGCTCGGCTTGCCCGGATAGGCGAAGAAAGACACCGGCGCTTTCGCGCCCGCGATCACGAGCCGGCGCGTACCCGCCAGCGTGGCGAGCGCGCCGTCGACCGGATACGGCAGGCGGTCGACGCGAACGCGGCCCGCACCCGCTTCGGCGCGCGCGTTGTTGAATTCGGAGAGCAGGCGGCATCCGGTCTTCGCCGAGATGCGTCCTGCGTGCTCGAGCGCTTTGCCTCGCAGCGCGGCGCCGCCGAGCATCAGGATCGAAGGCTCACCGGAGGCGAGCGCGCGTGCGGCGGCGTCGATCGCGTCGCCGGAGACCGTACGCGGCGCCGCGGGCGGTTCGGCTTCGGCGGGGCCGTCGGCGTCGTTCCACGCGGTGTCGGCGGGCGCGATCAGCGTCGCGATGCGTCCCGGCGCCTGGCGCGCTTCGTGTATCGCGCGCGCGCAATCGGCTGCGAGGGCGCGCGAATTCGCGCTCGTCCGGACCCAGTGCGACATCGGGCGTGCGACGCCTTCGATGTCGGCGGTCAGCGGCGCGTCGTGCTTCAGGTGATAAGTCGCGTGCTCGCCGACGATGTTCACGATCCCCGAGCCGGCTTTTTTCGCGTCGTGCAGATTCGCCAGGCCGTTGCCGAGGCCCGGACCCAGGTGCAGGAGGGTGGCGGCGGGTTTGCCCGCCATGCGGTAATAGCCGTCGGCCGCGCCGGTCACTACGCCTTCGAACAGGCCGAGCACGCAGCGCATGCCTGCGACCTTGTCGAGCGCCGCGACGAAATGCATCTCGGAGGTCCCCGGGTTGGTGAAGCACACGTCGACGCCGTTGACGACCAGCGTGCGCACCAGACTTTCTGCGCCGTTCATACGACTCCTCCTGGATTCAGCAAGCCCGCATTATGCAGTCGCGAAGTGCCGATCGCCTAACCCGCAGGACCGCTCGAAACGTCACGCGGCAACAGCCGCGAGCGCTCGCCGGAAGCAGCATCAGGCGGCAGCGCCCGAGCATTTCCCGGCGCCGCGAATTGAGGTACAACGAAGCCATGAACACCGTCGAATTGCCGTCGGGCGAACGCGTTGCGGCGATGGGCGTGGGCACGTGGAACATGGGTGACAGCGCCGCCGCACGCGCCGAAGAGATCGCGACGATCAGGCTCGGCCTCGATCTCGGCGCGACCTTGATCGACACCGCCGAGATGTACGGCGACGGCGCGTCCGAGCGCCTGATCGGCGCTGCGATCGAAGGCCGCCGCGACGAAGTGTTTCTGGTGAGCAAGGTCTACCCGCACAACGCGACCCGGCGCGGGACGGCCGCCGCGTGCGAGCGCAGCCTGCAGCGCCTGAAGACCGACCGGCTCGATCTCTACCTGCTCCACTGGCGCGGGAGCGTCCCGCTCGAGGAGACTGTCGAAGCATTCATCGAGCTCCGGGACGCGGGCAAGATCAGGCACTTCGGCGTGAGCAATCTCGACCGCGCCGACATGCAGGCGCTCTGGTCCGTGCCCGGCGGCGGCGGCGCGCAGACCGACCAGGTGCTCTACAACCTCGGACGCCGCGGCGTCGAATGCGATCTCCTGCCGTGGCTGCGCGAGCATCGGGTGCCGGTGATGGCGTATTCGCCGATAGAGCAGGGCCGTCTACTGCGCAACCCGAAGCTCGTCGACTTCGCGCGCCGCCACGCGATGACGCCGGCGCAGGCGGCGCTCGCGTGGGTGCTGCGGGACGGCGACGTCATCGCGATCCCGAAATCGTCGCAGCGCAGCCGGCTGAAGGAGAACTTCGCCGCGCTCGACATCGAGCTCACTCCAGCGCAGCTCGCTGAGCTCGATCGCCTCTTCCCGCCGCCCCCAGGCCCCGTCCCGCTCGAGATGCTGTAACAGCGTTCGTCATTCCGGACGCGCGCCGGCGCAAGTGATCCGGAATCCATTTTAAAACCGCTTCAAGTGGAATTGATTCCGGCGCACGCCGGAATGACGGCGGCCGCTCTTCGCTCTGCCGGCGAACACGCGGACGTGAGGCAGCTTGCACTTTGCGGTGTCGTGCGCTAATAACAGGGCGACACGCGGGCGCAATTCACCGCGTTCGCCGGTATAGAACCCGAGTAAGACAAACCAGAACGAACGAGAGGACACGCAAGATGAACGGCGCATACGACCGCAGCGCGGAAGACCTCGGCAATTCAGTCGGGCTCGAGCACCTGAACCTGACGGTACCCGACCAGCAGATCGCGACCCTGTTCTACATCAGCGGCCTCGGCATGACGCGCGATCCTTATCTCATGACCGGCCTCGAGAACATGTGGGTGAACGTGGGGCGCAGCCAGTTTCACCTGCCGATCGGCGAACCGCAGGTGGTTCGCGGCCACACGGGTCTGGTGGTGCCCGATCTCGACGCGCTGGTCGCGCGCCTGGGCGCGGTCGAAGAGCGACTCTCGAAGACGCGGTTCGCCTATACGCGCCACGCCGACCGCGTCGACGTGACGTGTCCGTGGGGCAATCTCATCCGGTGCCACCGTCCCGACGAAGCGCGGTTCGGACCGGTCGTGCTCGGCATGCCGTACATCGCTTTCGACGTTCCGACGGGCACCGCGGAGGGGATCGCGCGTTTTTATCGCGAGATCGTCGGGGCGCTCGCCCGCGTCGACGAGGAGGGCGGGGCGGTGTGCGCGCGAGTCACCGTGGGCATGGGCCAGCAGCTCGTGTTCATGGAGACCGCCGGCGAGCTGCCCGCGTATGACGGACACCACTTACAGCTTTACGTCGTGAATTTCTCGGGCCCTCATCAAAGCCTGGCGAAGCGCGGGCTGGTGACCGAGGAGAGCAACCAGC
>JAQGNC010000377.1 GCA_028292065.1 Betaproteobacteria bacterium | reverse complement strand
AAGGAGGGAAACCTTGGTTTCCCTCTTTGGCGTTCACCGAACCGCGGCTGCGGGCGTTTTTTCGCCCGCCTGGCTTCATCGCCGCGGCAGTTTCCCTCTTTGGCGTTCACCGAGCCGCGGCTGCGGGCGTTTTCTGCCCGCCTGGCTTCATCGTCGCGGCGGTTTCCCTCCTTGGCGTTCACCGTGAAGCGCGGTTGAAAGCGGCTAAGCCGCTTTCAACTGGCGCTTCACATGGCTGGTCAGCCTCTGGGTCAGCGACCGCCGCACTTCGTTGAAGTCCGGCGACGACACGTCGCGCGGGCGCGCGAGGGTGATGGGGATGTCGGCTTCGATGCGGCCGGGCCCGGCGGTCATCACCACCACGCGGTCGGCCAGCAGCGTCGCCTCTTCGACCGAGTGCGTCACGAAGATCACGGTGACGCCGGTTCTCGCCCAGATCTGCAGGAGCTCGTCCTGGAGCTGCTCGCGTGTGTGCTCTTCGAGCGCGCCGATTGGCTCGTCCTTGAGCAGGATTTTGGCGTCTTTCGCGAGCACTCGCGCGATCGACACGCGCTGCTTCATGCCGCCGGAGAGCTGCGCCGGAAAGCGTTCGGCGTAAGGGGCGAGACCGACCATGTTCAGATACTCGTCGGCGATCTCGCGAACGCGCGCGGCGGAGAGTCCTTTCTGCCGCGGGCCGAACGCGATGTTCTCGCGCACAGTCAGCCACGGGAAAAGCGCGAAGTCCTGAAACACCATGCCGCGGTCGCTGCCGGCCCCCGTCACCGGATGACCGAAGATCTCGACCTGCCCCGAGCTCGGCTGCTCGAAGCCCGCGATGATTCTGAGCAGCGTCGACTTGCCGCAACCCGAAGCGCCGATGAGGCAGACGAACTCGCCTTTGCCGATGACCAGATCGACGCGGCTCAACGCGGCGACGAGCTCGTCACCGATCTGGAACAGCTTGCTCACCTCGCGTACCGCGAGAAAATCCCTGCGTGGGGCGGTTTCAGCCATGATGCTGCGGGCTCCAGCGCAGGACGCGATTGTTGAGTGCGACGATTCCACGATCGGTCGCGAATCCCGCGAGGCCGATCACGATCATGCCGGTGATGATCAGATCGGTGCGCGACAGGTTGCGCCCGTCCATGATCACCGAGCCCAGGCCGGTCGGCACGCCGGTCATCTCGCCGACGACGATCAGGAACCACGCGAAACCGTGCGCGAGCCTCAAGCCGTTGAAGATGCTCGGGGACGCCGCCGGCAGCACGACCTGCCTGAACATACGCGTGCCATCGCAGCCGAGCATCGAAGCGGCTTCGAAGAGCTTAGGATCGACCGAGCGCACGCCGAACACCGTGTTGAGCACGATCGGATAGAACGCGCCGAGAAACACCAGGAAGATCGCGGAGCGCGGACCGAGGCCGAAGAAGATCATCGAGAGCGGGAGCCACGCCGTCACCGGGATCGGGCGCAGCAGCGAGAGGGTCGGATCGACGAGCTGCCGGATCACCTTGACCCTGCCGATGAGCAGGCCGAGCGGCACGCCGAGGACGATGGCCAGCGCGAAGCCGCCGTAGACGCGCTGCATCGACGCGAAGAGGTGCGTGAGTATCGTGCCGCTGAACGCGTCGTCGTGGATTCCGCCGACCGTGAAATCGACCATCATCAGGCCGACCTGGTACGGCGTCGGCACGAGACGCGTACCCGTGATCACGACGAGCTCGTGCCATGCGACGATCAGCGCGAGCGGAAACGCCAGCGCGAGCAATACGCTGCGCACGCGCTCGGGCAGGATCGGCGTACGTTCGGGCTTGCTCACCGTCCGGGCGGCGGGCGCCTCGCTCCTGAAAGGCGCAGCGCCTGTCGGGACGATCACCGGCCGCGCCTGCGCGGCCGGCAACGGCGCAGCCTCGGCAGGCATCGCCGCGGGGTCTTCGGCTCTGAGCGACGCAGAAGCGAGCGGCGTCATCGTGATCTCGCTACTTCTTCACGGGCGCCGCGGCGGGCATGAACTTCGTGGTGATGAACTTATCGAAGTTCGGCATTTCGCGGATCTGCTTCTTGTCGTACATCAGTTGCGCGTAGGCTTTCGCGCGCCGGATGAACTCGTCGTCGATCTTCCAGGTGAGCTCGACGTTCGGCGCGGCCATCTCGATCGACTTGCGAGTCTGGCCGAGGCGCTGCACCGCCATGTCGATCTTCGCGTTCTCGTTCGACATCGCGTACTCGGTCGCCTTGCGATGGATGTCCATCATCACCCGGATGAGCTCGGGGTTCTTGTCGATCGTTTCCTGCCTCACGCCCCACACCATGTTGAGCGAGCCGATCGAGGTGCCGTACGGATACTCGACGATCCTGCCCACCCCGTTGGCGAGACTGATGCCGGGGCCGGGCTCGGCGCCGACGTAAGCATCGACGTCGCCGCGGGCGAGCGCGGGCGCCATGTCCGAGAACGGCAGGCGTATCGACTGCACGTCCTTGATCGTCATGCCTTCGGCCTTGAGACGCTCGAGGATGACGACCTCCTGCGTCGATCCCGGCCAGATCGCGATTTTCTTGCCCCTGAGATCCTTGACCGTCCTGATGTCCGATTTCACGCCCGAGACGATCGCCATGCCGCGATTGCACTGTGAAGCGAAGACGACCAGGGGCTCGCCTGCCGCCGCACCGAGCGTGGCGGCCGCGATGCCGAAGGTCCCGAAATCCACGGTGCCGGTGACGACGGCGTTCTTGCCGTCGGTCGGGCTCTCGAAAGGAACGATCTCGATCCGGTAGCCGGCGGGCGTGAACTTCTCGTAGAAGTACGGCGTGATCCCGTGGATCAGCTTGAGCGTGCCGACCTTGATCACCTTCTCGCTCTGGGCGTGCGCGACGCGCCCGCTGCCGAGCGCGAGCGATCCGCCGAGCGCAAGCGATGCGCGCAGGAAGTGGCGACGGGATGACATGAGCGTTCCTTCTTGAGGACGTGTTGTGCCGGCGAAGCC
>JAQGNC010000180.1 GCA_028292065.1 Betaproteobacteria bacterium | reverse complement strand
GAAATGTCAGGGTAGCGTCGCCTTTGCAGCGCCGCCGGGCTGATGTGCAAAAGCGCTGTATGCCCACATGCTCGCAAGCACGAGCACGCCGATCCAGACGATCACGATGACGACTGCTGCGATCCTGCCCGCGCGCGTGTCGACGCCGCTGCCCGCGGCGACTCGCGCCCTGCACTCGGTCATCACGCTCGTGGGCACGAGCTTCACCGCGAGCACGATGCCGAAAGGCAGCAGGATGATCTCGTCGAGGAACCCGAGCACCGGTATGAAATCGGGTATGAGGTCGATCGGGCTCAAGGCATACGCGACGATCGCGACGATGACGAGCTTCGCATACCACGGCGTGCCGGGGTGACGTGCAGCGAAATACAGCGCAGCGACCTCTGCTTTGAGTTGGCGTGCGCGGGTCTTGAGTGTGGCGATCAGAGACATGACGCGTGCAAAGGCAGATCGAGCGCACTGTATTTCATTCGAAGCTCCGGTTTTCCGGCGACTTTTCCCGGCCGCTATTTTGCCTCGAAACGTCGAAGTTTCACGGGGATCGCCGCCTGTGGCCGCAGCCCCTTTTCATAACTGGTCGACGCCATCGAGCCGCACCAGCGCCGCTTTGACGCGATCCAGGACGTACAGGCTTCCGCGCGCATACGCGAGCTCGCCGCCCAGACCCTGAGCGATCGCCACGCCGGCGAGGCCTTTCATCGCATACACCGCGCCGGCGGTGGAATAGAACAGCGTGTTCGACGGCGCCGAGTAGGCGACCGCTACGATCTTCGCATCGCCGTTCGTTCGAGTGACGAGATGCAGGTCGTGCTGCTCGAGGTAAAGAATGTCGCGAGCGGTCGCCACGACAAGGCCGCGCGGGGTCGCCGCGACCGCGACGATCGGCAGCTCCGGAGATTCGACCAGGAACTCGGTGTCGCCATTCGCACGCACGGCGACGATCCCGCCGCGCATCTCACCGGGGCCGTGTGGCCCGCCGTAGACGAATATCGTGCGCTGCCGGTCCGACACGACGAGCCGGGCGTCGCTCCATTGCATCGGAAGCGTGACCACCGGGCGGAATCCCCCGGGCTCGATCCTGCCCAGCGCTTCGTCGGTCGCCACCCACACACCCCCAGCCTGGTCGACCGTGAAGCGGCGAGCCTTCACGCCGGTCGACACCTTCGCCGCGCCGATCGCGTTGTCGCTGCGACCGTTGAACTCGATCACGTCGTCATCGAGCAGCAGCAACGGCCGGCCGGCTGCGGTGACCGCAAGATCGGCTCCGAGCCTGTCCCTGTACGGATGCAAAGCCTCGGGCGCAAGCACGATCTCGTAGGCGATTTGCTCGAGTACCGAGAAGGAGAGCGACGGCTCCGGATTGAACCCGCGGTACGCACCGAATGCCAGCGCGGCGAGGGACACGCCGATCGCCGCCAGACGCGCCTTGGTCATGGTCACGTGCCTCCCCAACCCTTCGCCTTGACGTGCTTCAACTGGCCGCACGAGTGGAAGCAGCGATCGCCGATCTGGCTGCCCGAGCGCTCCGGCGGCGGCTCGCGCTCGGGGGGAGGGCTCGGGCTCGAGTCACCGGCCGAAGGGCGCGGGCTCGGGCTCGAGTCACCGGCCGAACGGCGCGGTCTTTCGTACCAGTCGACGTGCGCGGGTGGTGTGTCTGCGGCAATCGCCGAAGCAGGACGAGCCGGCAAGGGCTGCGCCGCAATCGCCGAAGCAGGAAGAACCGGCAAGGCCTGCGCCACTGCGATCACGGGCGCTGCAGCCACGACGGCGGCCTGCACCGCTTCGGCCGGTATCGGCGGCGGCGCGATCCGGTCGATCGGCCGCAGGGCGGTCGTGAAGCTGTCGTGCGGCATGGTCAGTATCAGCGAAGTCCGGTAGCAGTCCGGGTACTGATCGAAGACGACGTCGACCCAGCCCTCGTCGAGCGCGCGTCCCGCCATCAACGACTTCGCCGGCGCCTTGATGAGCTGCGCGGCGATTTTCTCGAAGTGAGTGCCGATCCTGCGCGCCTTGCCGTCGAGTCCGCGCCAGATCGTTTTGCTCAACGAGCGAGGTTCGCCGCTCCATGCGCTCCAGCGGATGTCCTCCTTGATGCCGGTGAGCTTCGCGAGCTTCTTGCTGAACCAGCTGATGCCCTGGCCCGTGCCGAAATGCACGACGCCGCGAGTCATCGCCCGGGGGTCGGTTGCCGTATCGCGCATGAACTTGAACTCGTTCGAGTCCCCGAGCCTCCCGCGCTGCTCGGCGAGCACGTGCCTGAGCTCGTTCACATACTCCTGCCTGAACTGCTTGCGCTGCGCAGAATGCGCCGGGTATTGCTTGGACTGCTCGATCACATATTTCATGCGCTCGGTTTCGCGGCCGATCACGAGCAACTCGGCTTCGACCGAACGCGTGTGTTCATCGACGGCGCTCCCGAAGCTGTCGACCGCGCTGAGCCCGTAGTCCGCATACTTGATCGTTGCCGCGGCGGCCCCCAGCGCCGCGCCCGGCGGAAGCAGCAAAGTGCCCGTGAGAGCGAGCATCTTCAGTGCTTCGGAATCGATTTTCACCGAGCCGAACCACTCCGGACCGTGTGCGAGGGCGCGCTGCGCGCGTTGAGCGACCGTCGTGTCGCTTGCGCCTTCAGGTATGGACCCGCACGGCCCGCCATGCGCGCCGTCCGGAAGCGCGATCGGAGGCGGCGGTTCGCCGGGAGGAGGCTCTCCGCCTGACCGCGGCGGGTCCTGCGAAGCCGGCCCCGGCCCGGGTTGCTCCGGCTGACTGCCTGTGCCCGAGCTCCCGGAGACGCCGCTGTCGTTCGAGCGTTCCGGTGAGCTGCTCGAGCCGAAAGAACCCGACGAGGCCGGGTTCGAGCCTGAGGATGGCGAAGCGCTCGGTGTTTGCGGTGCGCTCGGCGTGGAGGAGCCCGAGCCGGCCGCAGCGCCTGCCGCAGATCCTGAGCCGGCGCCCGATGAGCTACCGGGGCCGAGCGGCGTCTGCATCGGCGGCAGCGGCGAAGCACCTGACGAGTGGCCCGCGGCGCCCCCGGCGCCGCGAGGGGCGGAGGGAAACGCGACCCGGTGCGCGCCGCCGGGTTCTTCGCGCTCGCCGCCGGCGCTCGTCGACATCGCGAGAGCGGCGCAGCACGTCAAGAGGAGAGATACGCGCTTCATGCTTCACCTCCTCGATGCGCATGCGGGAGAGCCGGCCTCCGCGACGCGCGCTTGGGCTGTGTTATTCGGCGGCGACGGCCCGACTTCCCGCGCGGCGCCACATCAACACTCCCAGCGCCAGCATCCATGCCAGCAGGACGGCGTTACCCGGCATATTGATCGTCATCGCCAGGCTCGAAAACCCGGCGTAGGCGATGACGACGCCTGCCGCGGCTGTGGCCGCGCCGCCCGACGCAGCAAGCGCAGCCATCCACTTGGGGTAGGTCTCGTGGGCCAGCATCACGCCTGCGTACAGCATTGCGGTCGCGCCCAGCGAGAGGCAGAGCAGGCTCGCCAGGCCGATTTCCACGTGCCGGACACTCAGGGCGGCGTAAAAGGCGGCGTCCTTGTGCGACGCGGGCGCGGCCGCCCAGGCGTCGACGCTGCGCTTCAGTGCGATGCCGTCGACTGCCTGCAGCACGGCCGCCAATGCGAGCGTCACGATCGCGCCGGCTGCGGCGACGCGAGCCCACGCGGCGCCGCTCAGCTCGAGCTCGCGAGCGAGGAACAGCAGCGCCACGACCATCAGGACCACTCCCGCGAGCTGCGTCAGATGGCTCGCGATCCAAAGGTGGTCGGCGGCGTATTCGGTGAATGCCGCAAGTGCATCGTTCGGGTCGGCTGCCATCGGATGCGCGAGCGTGCCCACCAGCAGAAGTGTACTGCCGCCGACTGCACACGCAGCCGCAACGCGACCGGGAGCGCCGCGTTGCGCCGTTCCGATGTCGATCCCTTTCAGTGGGCGAGCGCGACCGCTGCTTTCGCGGTATGCGTCGCGATCGCATCCATGAGCGGCGGTGAGAGGCAGTCGTAAGGCTCGAGGCCGAGCTGCTTCAGTCGCGCCCTGACTGCGCCCATGTTCGCGGGATCGGCGCCGGCTTCGATGATCGAGGAGACGAAGGCAGCGAACTCCGGCGGCGCCCAGCCCTGCTCCGAGGACAGCTCGGTATGGATGAAGTCGACGCCGTAGAGCGGATGATTCTGGTTGTCGATGCGCCCGTACATGTGCACCCCGCAATCGGTGCACGCGTAGCGCTTGATCGTCGCCGTCGGATCGACCACCTCGAGCTTGTCCTCGTTCGCGCTGACGCTCAAGTTCTCGCGCGGTACGACCGCGACCTGCGAGAACAGCGCGCCTTCGGGCTTCCAGCACCGGGTGCAGCCGCAGACGTGGTTGTGGGCGGCCTGCCCCTTGATCGACACCGCGACCGTGCCGTCCGTGCAGTGGCAGTACAGCGTACCGCCGGCGAAGTTCGCAGCCGCCGGCTTCAGGCCCTCATCGACTTGCGGATGAATCGAAACGGTAGCCATGATCCATTGTCTCCTTTGGCAGGTTCTTCGCCGGGCTTTCGGCGCCGCGCCTCACCGAGGCGCCGACACCGCCCCCACGCGCGGCGAATCGAGCTTCACGCTCGCGGTGAATGCAAGGTTCTGGTTATCGACCACTTTCGCCTCGAGCTCGCCCGCGTCGCCGGGGACGAAGTAGAAGCGGAAGTTGGGGTTCTCGCTGATCGAGAAATCGACGGTGGCGCTCATCACCAGGTTCGCGCCGTGACGAACTTCGACGCTGCGCACGAAATGCGGCGGCGCGTAATTGCGCGTCAACTGGTCCATCGCCAAGCCCGAATCGTTGGGGTGGCTGATCATCAGCTGGACCAGGGCGGCGCGTCCAGCCGCCGGCGCGTCGTATACCCGCAGGCGCATGTCCCCGAGATGGGCTCTCGCGGCGACGGCGTCCTTGCCCGCGGGGGCGGAGCAGCCTCCCGAAGCCTTCACGTAATTCGTCGCCATATGCAGCGTGCCGTCGCTGACGAGGGCGATCGCGCGCACGTGCGTGTACTGCTCGATGCGCACGCGAGTCTCGATATCGGCGCGGCCGCTCGAAGGCGTGAACTGGAACACCGCGGCGATCGGCGACGGGTTGTCGTCGATGATCAGCCACAGCTTGTCGATGTATCGCTCTTTGGTCTGGGCAAACTGCGCGCGCATCGCGACCGGAACGATGGCCGCGTCTTCCGCGCGCGTGGGCGTTTCGAGCGCGACGACGCTGTCTCCGACCGAGATCGGCGCGCCGCCGAAAAGCTGGGCGTGCAGTCTCTGCCAGATCGGGTTCGCGGCGGCGTCGTTGTCCTGCGCGCGGCTCACGGCCGAAGTCGCGAGCCAGAGCGCAAGTACTGCCGACAGAACGCGGGAACTCATGTCGCCACTCCCCGATTGGAGCCGCACGTTTCGATTGTATGCCCGCGCACCGGCGCTTGCCGGTGTTTCACTCGTCCCACTCGAGCTCGGCATACGCGGCGGTGACGTTGCGCTTGTGAAAGCGGTCGGCGAGCAGCCAGCGCTCGGCGGCGTCGTAGCCGACGCCGTCGATCGCCTGCGCGAGCGGTGTCCCCGCGGCGAGCGCCGCACGCACGTCCGCGAGCAGCCGTTCGAGGTAACGCGCCTGGGGCGCGATGGCGGCGGGCCACGCGGCTGCGCGGCCGTGGCCGGGAACCACCCGTTGCGCCGTCACGGTCCGCAGCTCGCGAATCGCGCTCAGGAACCCGCGCAAGCTCCCGTCGACGACCGGAAGATGTCCGACGAAGCACAGGTCGCCGAGCCAGAGGGTTCCGCTGCTCTCGTCGAAGACCGTCAGATCGCCATCGGTATGCGCAGTCTTCCACGCGCGCACGCCGAGGCTGCGGCCGCCGAGGTCGAGCCGCTCGTCGCTCGCCACCGCGTGCGTCGGCGATACCAGCGCGCTGCCTGCCGCGACGGCGCCGAGATCGCGCGTCAGCGCGTTGAGATAGTTCGGTCCGCGCCGGCGCAGCGATTGGGCGAGCGTCGCATGACCGACGAATACCGGCGCGTCATCGGCAAAAGCCGCGTTTCCGAAGACGTGGTCGGGATGAACGTGAGTGTTGATCACGTAACACACCGGCTTCGAGGTGACGCGGCGAATCGCCAGGCGCAGTGCACGGCCTACGGCGTAGGTCCCCCCGGTGTCGATCACCGCCACGCAACGATCGCCGACGACGAAGCCGAGGTTCGCGATGTCGCCGGCATTGGCGGGCGTCATTTCGGCCTGCTCGCCGTAGTGGACATAGACGCCGGGCGCGGGGTTCTCGATCTGGAAATCGGGTAACGGCTCGGCGCACACTGCGCACGACCACGTGATGGCTGCGCAGGCCGCGGCGAAGAGCCAGGTGAAAACCGGGGTCTGACCCCAAGAAGCCGGGGTCAGACCCCACAAAGCCGGGGTCAGACCCCACGCAGCGAAGGCCGCTGCGCAGGCTTCATTCATTGAGGAAGCAGCGTTTTTTGGCGTCGGCCTGCAGATCGCGGAACGACGCGATCAGCTTGCGACCGTCTTTCAGGTCGCGCATGACGCCGCCGCGCTCGCCTGCGATCGTCGTGGCGTTCGCCACCGTCGACAGGTCGACCCACGTCGAATAAGCGACCCTGGCCGCGATGTCGTCGATCGCGCACGAGCACTTGTACATCGACTCCTGCGGCGACGCTTTGCTCGAGCGCATGCACTCGAGCACGAATTCGACGCGGGCGCGCGTCGGGAAATCGTTGGCGGGTGCGGGCTGCGCAAGGGCGACGGCCGGCCACAGCACGCACAGCAGCAAAGCCGATCGCGGCGCAGAAGGGCGGATCACCGGGCCGCTCCTATGGCAGCAGCTCGCCGTTGTCATCGACGAGCGGGACGTTGTACTCGCGCAGGATCTGCGTGATCGCCGCGCGGTTCTCGGTGATCAGCTTTTCCACCGTCTGCTTCCATTCGGGCTCGCCGTAGCGCACGCCCATCGCGATCTCGTAGTCGAACTTGACGCCGGGCTCGGACTTCAGCGGGACGAGGACGAGCTCGACGTTGCGCACGCGCTTTGCGAAATACCCGGCAATCGGACCCCAGACGATCGCCGCATCGACCTTGCCCTGCGCGAGGTCTCTTTCGACGATCTCGCCGGGATACTGCTCGGGATCGGGAGAAAGGATCGGATAGATTCTGACCTGCGGCTCCCAGCCGTGCCGGGCAAGCCACGTCGCGCCCGGTGACCGGTCATAGGCCGCGATGGTGAGCTTCACGCGCGCCGCGGCCGGCACGCTGGCGAGATCGGCCGCGCTCCTGACCTCGTCGAGCCCTTTGCCCCTCGGATACACGAGCATGTAAGTCGACCGGTAATAGGGGATGGTCGCCGAGGCCTGGTCATATCCCGCGGGAACGCTCATGACGATGTCGCAACGATAATCCTCGCCCGGCAAGCGGTAGCGCAGCGTATTGCGGATGAAGTTCATGCGCTGCGGAAATGCGTAACTCTGCACCGGCAGCGCGAGCTTTTTCGCGAAAAGCTCCGCAATGCGATTCTCGAGGCCTTCGCCCTGCGTATTCGCAAAAGGCAGGTTGCTCGGGTCGATGCACGGACGAAACACGGTCGGCAAGTCCGCGCCGTGCACCGCGGCGATTCCGGCGACGATCGTTCCTGCCGCGGAGGCCGCGAAGCCGCTCGACCACGAGCGCAGCCGGGTCACTGCGTCAATTCCTGGACGCGCGAGCGGGTGATGTCGCCGTTCGACCGGCCCTTGAGATAGGCGTAGAGGCCGTCGGTGTTCTTCATGACCATCGTGCTGGTCTTGAAGCTCGGCATCCCCTTTTCGAGCCGTCCTTCGACGATGATCTTGACGAACTCGTCCTTGCCGAGGGTCTTGAAAGTTTCGAGCAGCGACGGGCCCACCAGGCCTTGCTGATTGTCGCCATGACAGCGATCGCACGCGGCCGCGCGCCACGCGCGAAAACCGTTCATGGTGTTGGAATCGACCTTGAAGCCATCGACGACCTGGTAGGGCTTGTCGGCCGTGGGACCCGGCTCGTTGTCTGCCGCCGACGCCTGGCAGGCGGCGGCTGAACAGGCGGCGAGGAATACGACGGGCATTGCTCGGGCAAGGCATCGGATGTGCGTCATCGTCGAGCTCGGAAGCGAAAAGCCGCAGCTGCGGCGGGGGACACCCGCCGGCGCTGATTTGCACGCCGGCGGTGAAACGGTGCGCGAGCTACTTGGGCAGCGCGAAGATCGTCAGCGAGCCGCCGAGCTCGGTGTAGTCCCGCAGCTCCTTGTAGCCGCCGACGGCGCCCAGGCCCTCGGCATCCTTCTCGAGGCCCGCGGCCATGCCGATGCCGGCCCAGCCGCCGATGCCCGAGAACACGCCGATGTACTGCTTGCCTTTGTGATCATAGGTAAAGACGTTGCCGATGATCCCCGAAGGCGTCTTGAACTTGAAGAGCTCCTTGTTGATGTTGTTGGCGTCGACGCATTTCAGGTAGCCCTCGAGTGTGCCGTAGCACGCGAGGTTCCCCGCAGTCACCAGCGCGCCGCTCCACACCGAGAATTTCTCGGCCTTGGTCTGTGCGATCTTGCCGGTGCCCGCGTCCCACATGATGAAGTTGCCCATCCCGCCGTGGCTTCCCGGCGCGGGATACATCGCCAGCGTCGCCCCTACGTAAGGCTGCCCCGCGACGTAATCGACCTTGAACGGCTCGTAGTCCATGCAGACGTGGTTGGTCGGAACGTAGAACATGCGGTTCTTCGGATTGAACGCGGCAGGCTGCTGGTCTTTGGACCCGAGCGCCGCGGGACACACGCCCTTGGTGTTGACGTCCGGCCCGTTCTGCGCGGTCGAATACTGCTTCACGACCTGCGGGCGGCCGGTCTTCATGTCGACGTTGGTCGCCCAGTTCACTTTCGGGTCGAACTT
>JAQGNC010000157.1 GCA_028292065.1 Betaproteobacteria bacterium | reverse complement strand
AGAGCTGATCGGCGACCTTCTGCGCCTCGGCGAAATCGAGCGTGCCCTGATAGACCGCGCGGCCGGTGATCGCGCCCGTGATGCCTTCGGACTGCACCGCGCACAGCGCCTTGACGTCGTCGAGATTGGTCAGCCCGCCGCTTGCGATGACCGGCACCGAGAGCTGCCGCGCGAGCGCGACCGTCGCTTCGATATTGACGCCGGTGAGCATGCCGTCGCGGCCGATGTCGGTGTAGATGATCGCTTCGACGCCGTAATCCTGGAATTTCTTCGCGAGGTCGACCACGTCGTGGCCGGTCATCTTCGACCAGCCGTCGACCGCCACCTTGCCGTCCTTGGCGTCGAGCGCGACGAGCACGTGTCCGCCGAAAGCGGTGCACGCGTCGTGCAGGAAGCCCGGCGTCTTCACCGCCGCGGTGCCGATGATGACGAAGCTCACGCCGGCGTCGAGATAGCGCTCGATGGTGTCCAGGTCGCGGATGCCGCCGCCGAGCTGTATCGGCATCTTGTCGCCGACCGCGTCGGCGATCGCGCGGATCGCGCTCTCGTTCTTCGGCTTGCCTGCGGCGGCGCCGTTCAGGTCGACGAGGTGCAGCCGTCTCGCCCCCTGCGCGAGCCACTGGCGCGCGGTCGCGACCGGATCATCCGAGAACACGGTGGCGTCGGTCATGTCGCCCTGTTTCAGGCGCACGCATTTTCCATCTTTGAGGTCAATGGCGGGGATGATGAGCATGGCGGAGCGAGTGCAGCGTGGGACGGGAGCGAGTCTCTCGTCGATTGGAAAGGTAGCGCGTGCGGGGCGGAAGCGGCTGAAGGTTGTCGGGCCGGTTTTACGTTTTCAGCATACTACAGCATGTATCGGCTGCTTGTAATCAGGGGACCGAACGGGACAAGTTCGCTCGCTTGTAATCACGCGGCTGCCCGGTCGCCGGGCACTTCGGCGGCGCCGCTTTGCGGCTCCCACGTCGCGAAGTTCGCGAGCAGCCGCAAGCCTGCCTCGTGGCTTTTTTCGGGGTGGAACTGCACCGCGAAAATGTTGCCTGCCGCGGCGGCGCACGTGAAGGGAAACGGATAGAGCGTGTACGCAGCGACGACGTCGGGCTGTGCAGGCTCGGCGAAGTAGCTGTGAACGAAGTAGAACCGCGTCCCATCGGGGATGCCGTTCCACATCGGGTGCGGTGCGCTCTGGTGCACTTCGTTCCATCCCATGTGCGGCACTTTGAGCTTGTCGCCGCGGGCGTCGACCATCTCCGCTTCCGGAAACCGGCGCACCCGGCCTTTGAGCAGACCGAGCCCGGGCGTGTCGCCTTCCTCGCTGTGCTCGAACAGCATCTGCAACCCGATGCAGATGCCGAGGAAAGGTTTTTCACGCGCGGCGGCCACAATCGCGCGGCGTAGCTCGAGGGCGTCCATCTCGCGCATGCAGTCGCGCATCGCGCCCTGCCCGGGGAAGACCACCCTGCCCGCGCTGCGGATGACCTCGGGGTCGCCCGTCAGCGTGACGGTGCACTGCGGGGCCACGTGCTCGAGCGCCTTGGTGACCGAGCGCAGGTTGCCCATCCCGTAATCCACGACTGCGATGTCTGTCATGTGGTGCTCACGTCGAATCGTGCCGGCGCCGCCTCTACAGCGACCCTTTGGTCGACGGCACGCCCGCGGTGCGCGGGTCGAGCTCGACCGCCATGCGCAGCGCGCGGCCGAAAGCCTTGAAAGCGGTCTCCGCCTGGTGATGGGCGTTGGTACCGGAGAGGTTGTCGACGTGCAGGGTCACGAGGGCGTGGTTGACGAAACCCTGGAAAAACTCGTGAACGAGGTCGACGTCGAACTCGCCGATGCGCGCGCGCGTGAAAGCGATGTTGAACTCGAGACCCGGCCGCCCGGACAAGTCGATGACGACCCTCGAGAGCGCCTCGTCGAGCGGCACGTAGGCGTGCCCATAGCGGCGCACCCCTTTCTTGTCGCCGATCGCCTTGGCGAGCGCCTGGCCGAGCGTGATGCCGACGTCCTCGACGGTGTGGTGTGCGTCGATGTGCAGGTCGCCCTTCGCTTCGACGTCGAGATCGAAAACCCCGTGGCGCGCGATCTGGTCGAGCATGTGATCGAGGAAAGGCACGCCGCTCGCCAGGCGCGACTGGCCCGTACCGTCGAGGTTGAGCTTGACGACGATCTGGGTTTCGAGCGTATTGCGGGTGACCTGGGCCTCGCGCATCTTCATCGGTTCCGCATTCAGTTGAGGGTCAGGGACTCGCGCAGCGCCGCGAGAAAACGATCGTTCTCGCCGGGCGTGCCGACGGTCACGCGCAGACACCCATCGAGCGCAGGATGCGAGCCGTGGAGGTTCTTTACCAGCACCCCGCGCGCTTTGAGCGCGGCGAAAACGCGCGGCGCGCCGGCGATTCGAAACAGGATGAAATTGGCGTCGCTCGGATAAACCGTCGTGCCGCGCGTGCCGCGGAGCTCGTCGGAAAGCCGCGTGCGCTCGGCGCGGATCGCCGCGGCCTGTTCGTCGAGCAGCGAGCGGTGCTGAAGCGCCTCTTCGGCGACGAGTTGGGTGAGCACGCCGACATTATAAGGCAGGCGCACTTTGTCGATCTCGGCGAGCCAGTCACGCGCACCCGCGAGCAGGCCCAGGCGCAGCCCCGCGAGGCCGGATTTGGACAGGGTGCGCATGACGACCAGGTTGTCGAATTCGCCGAGGCGATTCATGAACGTGCGCCCGGCGAAGGCGTGATACGCCTCGTCGACGACGACGAGCCCCGGCGCCGCGCGCACGATGCGCGCGATCGTGTCCGCGTCGAACAGGTTGCCGGTGGGATTGTTCGGGTAAGCGATAAAAACGAGCGCCGGCCGGTGCTCTGCGATCGCGAGCAGCATGCGCTCGGCGTCGAGCGAAAAGTCCGCCTGCAGCGGCACGCTGACGTAATCCATCCGGCAGTACGACGCGATCATCCGGAACATGACGAACGTGGGCTCGACGCTCAGCACTTTGGCGCCGGGCTTCGCGGTCGCCATCATCAGCATCTGGATGATCTCGTCGGAGCCGTTGCCGAGGATGAGCTCGCTCTCCTGCGGCAGGTCGAGCGTCTCGCGCAGGCGCGCTTTCAGCGCGCTTGCGGCGGCGTCGGGGTAGCGGTTGATTTGCGCGTTCGCCACGAGCTCGGCGATCTTCCGGCGCACGTCTGCGGGAAGATCGTACGGGTTCTCCATCGCGTCGAGCTTCACCATGCCGCTCGAATCGGGAACGTGGTACGCCGCGAGCGCCCGGATCTCGTCGCGGATGATCGCCTCACGCTTCGTAGCCATCGCTATTCGGCCAGCCGGTATTCGGCCGAGCGCGCGTGCGCGGTGAGGCCTTCGCCGCGCGCGAGCTCGACCGCGATCGCGCCGAGCTTGATCGCCCCTTCACGCGAGATGCGGATGAGGCTCGAACGCTTCTGGAAGTCATACACGCCCAGCGGCGACGAGAAGCGCGCGGTGCCGGACGTCGGCAGTACGTGATTGGGCCCGGCGCAGTAGTCGCCCAGCGCTTCGGAGGCGTACCGGCCGACGAAGATCGCGCCGGCGTGGCGGATTTTCGCGAGGAGCGGCTCCGGGTCTTCGACCGAGAGCTCGAGGTGCTCGGGCGCGATGCGGTTGACGAGCTCGCACGCCTGCTCGAGATCGCGCACTTCGATGAGCGCGCCGCGCGCCGCCAGAGACTCGCGTATGACGGCCTGGCGCGGCATCTCCGGGAGCTGGCGCTCGATGCTCGCCTCGACCGCGTCGAGGAACGCCTTGTCGGGAGACAGCAGGATCGCCTGCGCCAGCTCGTCGTGCTCGGCCTGGGAGAACAGGTCCATCGCGATCCAGTCCGGATTGCTCGCCCCGTCGGAGACGACGAGGATTTCGGAAGGCCCCGCGACCATGTCGATGCCGACGATGCCGAAGACCCGGCGCTTGGCCGCCGCGACGTAGGCGTTGCCGGGGCCGACGATCTTGTCGACCGCGGGAACGGTTGCGGTGCCGTAGGCCATCGCGCCGACGGCTTGCGCACCGCCCATCGCGAACAGTCGATCCACTCCGCACAGCGCCGCCGCGGCGAGCACGAGCGGGTTGCGCTCGCCTTGCGGCGTCGGCACCGCCATCACGATCTCGCCGACGCCCGCGACTTTCGCGGGCATGACATTCATGATGACCGAAGACGGATACGCCGCTTTGCCGCCCGGCACGTAGACGCCGACGCGGTCGAGCGCGGTCACGCGCTGGCCGAGCTCGTTGCCGTGCGCGTCTTCGTACGACCACGACTGGGCGCGCTGCCGCTCGTGATAATCGCGGACGCGCTGCGCCGCCGCTTCGAGCGCCGAGCGCTGCGCCGCGGGCAGTCCTGCCAGCGCGCGCTCGCATTCGGCGCGGCCGATTTCGAGGTCCGCAGCGTCGTTCGCTTCGACGAAATCGAAGCGGCGCGTGTACTCGACCAGAGCCGCGTCGCCGCGCGCTTTGACATCGGCGAGTATGGCGGCGACCGTCTCGTCGACCCTGGGGTCCTGCGCGCTTTCGAAAGCGAGGAGCCGGTCGAGCACCGCGTCGAAATCGGCGTCGGCGCTCGAGAGGCGGCGCATCACGCCACGGCCCGGCTGAAAGCGTCGAGCAGCGGCTGCACGAGCGCGCGTTTCAACTTGAGCGACGCCTGGTTGACGATGAGACGCGCCGACACCGGCGCGACTTCCTCGACCGCGCGCAGGCCGTTCGCCTTGAGCGTGTTGCCGCTGCTCACCAGATCGACGATCGCGTCGGCGAGACCGACGAGCGGCGCGAGCTCCATCGAGCCGTAAAGCTTGATGAGATCGACGTGCACGCCTTTCGTCGCGAAATGCTCGCGCGCGGTCTGCACGTACTTGGTCGCGACGCGAAGCCGCGCGCCCTGTCGCACCGCCTGCTGGTAGTCGTAGCCTTCGGCGACCGCGACCATCATGCGGCAGCGCGCGATCTTCAAGTCGAGCGGCTGGTAGACCCCGTTCCCGCCGTGCTCGTCGAGCACGTCCTTGCCCGCGACCCCGATGTCGGCGGCGCCGTACTGCACGTAAGTCGGGACGTCGGTCGCCCGCACGATGATGACCCGCACGTCGCGCCGGTTAGTGGTGAGGATCAGCTTGCGCGAAGTTTCGGCGTCCTCCCGGGTGGCGATCCCCGCCGCGGCGAGCAGAGGCACGGTCTCGTCGAAGATGCGGCCCTTGGAGAGCGCGATCGTGATCATTGGAAAGGCGGTTGGAGGCGAAGCAGAGAGGATTGAATTGTAACGCAAAACCACTCCGGCTAAACTCCAGCGCCATGATGACCGCACCCTTAGTCGAAATCTCCGGCCTCGCGTTTTCTTACGGCTCGCACGAGATATTTCGCGACGTGAATCTGACGATACCGCAGGGAAAAATCGTCGGCATCATGGGCGCGAGCGGCTCGGGCAAGACCACGCTCATGCGCCTGATCGGCGGACAGCGAACGCCCGGGCGCGGCGAAGTAAAGGTCATGGGCAAAGTCGTCCATGCGCTCAATCGCCGGGAGCTCTTCGAATTGCGCCGCCGCATGGGCATGCAGTTCCAGCAGGGCGGGCTCTTCACCGACCTCACGGTTTTCGAGAACATCGCTTTCCAGATGCGCGAGAAGACCGATCTGCCCGAAGACATGATCAACGATCTGGTGCTGATGAAGCTCAACGCGGTCGGCTTGCGCGGCGCGGCGAGCCTCATGCCGGCCGAGCTTTCCGGCGGCATGCAGAGGCGAGTCGGGCTCGCGCGCGCGATCGCGCTCGACCCGATGCTCATGATGTACGACGAGCCTTTCTCCGGACTCGACCCGATCTCGTGCAACGTGATCGGCAATCTCATCCGCAGGCTCAACGACGCCCTCGGGCTCACGTCGATCGTCGTGTCCTACGACGCGACCGAAGCGCTGAAGGTGATCGATTACGTCTACTTCCTCGCCGACGGCGTCGTCGTCGCGCACGGCACGACCGAAGAGGTGAAGAACTCCGATCACCCTTTCGTGCACCAGTTCATCCGCGGCGAGCCCGACGGCCCGGTGCCGTTCCACTACCCGGCCGAGCCGTACGAGAAGGACTTGGAACTGTCTTAGACAGTCACGACCGTCATTCCGGACCCGCGGTAGCGGATGTGATCCGGAATCCATTGTGAACTTCGGCTGAGGTCAAGATGGATCCTGGCATACGCCAGGATGACCAGCGCGAAGGGCTATCGCACCCGGTCGATTTTCGCGCCGAGCCTCGAGAGCTTCTCCTCGATCCGTTCGTAGCCGCGGTCGAGGTGATAGACCCGCTCGATCGTCGTCCTGCCTTGTGCGATCAGACCGCCGAGGACGAGGCCGGCGGAGGCGCGCAGGTCGGTCGCCATGACGATGGCGCCTTCGAGGTGCGGCACGCCTTTGACCACCGCGGTGTTGCCTTCGAACTCGATGTCCGCGCCGAGCCGTACGAGCTCCTGCACGTGCATGAAGCGGTTCTCGAAAATCGTCTCGGTGATGAGCGAAGTCCCCGCGGCCACCGTGTTCAACGCCATGAACTGCGCCTGCATGTCGGTGGGAAAAGCGGGATAAGGCGCGGTGCGCGCGTTGGCGGCGTTCAGGTGCCCGTTCATCTTGAGGTGTATCCAGTCGGCGCCGGTCTCGATGTGAGCGCCGCACTCGCGCAGCTTGTCGAGCACCGACTCGAGGATGTCGGGACGGGTGTGCTCGAGGCGCACGTCGCCGCGCGTCGCGGCGGCGGCGGCGAGGAAAGTGCCGGTCTCGATGCGATCGGGCATGACGCGGTGACGCGCGCCGTGCAGGCGCTCCACACCTTCGATGCGGATGACGTCGGTGCCCGCACCGTCGATCCTCGCGCCCATCGCGATGAGGCAGTTCGCGAGATCGACCACTTCGGGCTCGCGTGCGGCGTTTTCGATCGTCGTCACGCCGTCGGCAAGGGTCGCGGCCATCATCAGGTTTTCGGTCCCGGTGACCGTGACGAGGTCGGTGCAGATCCGCGCGCCCTTGAGCCTGCCGGCGCGCGCGATCATGTCACCCTGCTCGATGCTGATCGTCGCGCCCATCGCCTGCAGACCCTTGATGTGCTGGTCCACCGGACGCAGCCCGATCGCGCAGCCTCCCGGCAGCGACACGCGGGCTTCGCCGCAGCGCGCGAGCAGCGGGCCCAGCGTCAGCACCGAAGCCCGCATCGTTTTGACGAGCTCGTACGGCGCCACCGCCTGACGGATCTCGGCGGACTTCAACTCCACGCCGAGCTTCTCGTCGACCGAGATCGCCACACCCATCTGCCCGAGCAGGTTGAGCATCGTCGTGACGTCCCTCAGATGCGGCACGTTCTCGACGGTCAGGGGATCGCGGGTGAGCAGCGACGCGCAAAGGATAGGCAGCGCGGCGTTCTTCGCGCCGGAGATCGCGACTTCGCCTTCGAGCCGCACGCCGCCTTCGATGACCAGCTTGTCCACGCTAGCCCTTCCACTCTTCGGGCGTGAGCGTTTTCATCGACAGCGCGTGGATCTCCTCGCGCATGCGATCGCCGAGCGCGGCATAGACGAGCTGGTGCTGGCGCACTTTGGGTTTATCGCGAAAGAGCGCGCTCACGATCACGGCCTCGAAATGGCGGCCGTCGCCGGAGACCTCGACGTGTTCGCATTCGAGGCCCTGCTCGATGTACTGCTTGATCAGGTTCGGGTCCAAGGAAGTTCCAGTTCAGTAGTAGAGGGTCAGTGGCGCAGCTTGTATCCCGAGCGGATGAGCGACAGCGTCAGCAATGATAAGCCGATAAAACTCGAGGTCACAATCGTGAGCGAAAGCCACGGCGAGACGTCGGCCTGGCCGAAAAAGCCGTATCGGAAGCCGTCGATCATGTAGAAGATCGGGTTGAAGTGCGAGAAAGTCTGCCAGAACGGCGGCAGCGAATGGATCGAGTAGAACACCCCCGACAGGAAGGTGAGCGGGAGGATGATGAAGTTCTGGAAAGCCGCGAGCTGGTCGATCTTCTCCGACTGTATGCCCGCGATCACCCCGAGCGCCGCCATGAAACCGCTGGCCGCGATCGCATGAGCGAGCGCCCACCCGGGGTGCGGCAGCGGGACGTCTACGAACGCCATCGCCGCGACGAACACGCCGACGCCGACGACGAGCCCGCGCGCCATCGCGGCGAGCAGATACGCCACAAAGAATTCCCTGTGCGACAGCGGCGGCAGCAGCACGAAAACGATGTTGCCGGTCATCTTCGACTGCATCAGGCTCGACGAGCTGTTGGCGAATGCGTTCTGCAGCACCGCCATCATCGCGAGCCCCGGCACCAGGAACGCGGTGTATTCGACACCCGGATAGACCTCGACGTGGCTGCGCAGGGTATGCGCGAACACGAGCAGGTACAGGAGCGCGGTCAGCACCGGCGCGAGTATGGTCTGCACTTTCACTTTCCAGAAGCGCAGCCATTCCTTGTAAAACAATGTCGAGAAACCGGTCATGTTTTGAAAGGCGTGAACGGGTGAACGGGTGAATGGGTGAACGGGTGACCTCCACGCGTGCCGATAGATGGGGCGGGCACAGCCCTGAAGCTTGCACGCGAGCGGAACGCTCGCAAACACCCGTTCACTCGTTCACCCGTTCACGCATTCAGTTTTTGTTCATGATCTGAACAAAAACCTCCTCAAGATCGGGCTGCATCACTTCCATCTCCTGCACCTTGACGCCCGCGGCGCGCAGCGTCGCCATCAGGCTTTCGACCTCGTCGTAGTTCTTGAGCGCGAGGCGGTAAGCGCCGCCTTCGAGGCGTTCGGTCACGTGCGCAGCGAGGCTGTCGGGCAGGCGGTCGGGCTCGATGCGCAGCACGACGTAACAGCCGGAGTGGCGGTCGAGGAGGTTGCGCGTCGTGTCGAGCGCGACGATCGCGCCCTGCTTCAGCATCGCGATGCGCCCGCACAGCGCTTCGGCTTCCTCGAGGTAATGGGTCGTCAGCACGATCGTGTGTCCGTCGCGGTTCAGGCGCCGGATGAAGCGCCACAGCGCCTGGCGCAGCTCGACGTCGACGCCCGCGGTCGGCTCGTCGAGCACGATCACCGGCGGCTTGTGCACCAGCGCCTGGCCGACGAGCACGCGTCTTTTCATCCCGCCCGAGAGCGCGCGCATGTTGGTGTCGGCTTTGGAGGTGAGGTCGAGATGCTCGATCACTTCCTCGATCCACGCCTCGTTGTCGCGGATGCCGTAGTAGCCGGACTGAATGCGCAGCGCTTCGCGCACGGTGAAGAACGGGTCGAAGACGAGCTCCTGCGGGACGACGCCGAGCGCGCGGCGCGCGGCGCGGTAATCCTTCACGACGTCGTGCCCCATCACGCGCGCGGTCCCGCCGCTCGCGCGGGTCAGCCCCGCGATGATGCTGATCAGGGTGGTCTTGCCCGCGCCGTTGGGGCCGAGCAGGCCGAAAAATTCACCCTGCTCGACTTCGAGGCTGACGCGATCGAGCGCGGTGACGCCGCCGAAGCTTTTCGAGACGCGATCGACCTGGATTGCTGGAGTCACGGAAATTTTGCGAGGCGGCGCGAGTCGCCGCCGCGAGGTGTGCTTCAGGAAGCCGGCAGCAGCCCGGACACGCCGTAGAGATCGGCGAGCGTCCTCAGGTTGGCGGGAAGATTGCGGTATTCGACGGCGCGTTTCTCGGCAGCCGCGAGCCTGCGCCATTCGAGCAGCAGGCTCAGCGCGGCCGAATCGACTTCGGTCACGCCGGCGAGATCGACGACGATCTGCGGCCCCTTGAAGAGCGCTCTGCTCTGCTCCAGCACCGCGGTGACGTTGCTCATCGTGAGCGGTCCCTGCACCGTGCAGCGCCCGGCGTCGCACACCAGCATCAGCGCGACACCTGCGCGGCGAGCGACTTGTTCTTGTCGACGAGCACCTTGATGAGACCGTCGACGCCGGTGCGCCCGATCTCGGCATTGAACGTGTTGCGGTAGTTCTCGACCAGGCTGATGCCTTCGATCTTCACGTCGTACACCTTCCACGCCGCGCCCTGTTTTTCCATGCTGTAGTCGACCGAGATCGGCTGGCCCGTAGGCTGCTTGACGATCGACCTGACGAGCACGTCGGTATCGGTCGGCGCCATGCGCAGCGGCCGGTACTCGATCGTCTGGTTCTTGTACCCGGTGAACGCGGTCGTGTAGGTGCGCACGAGCAGGGTGCGGAATTCGTCGGTGAGCACCTTTTGCTGCTCGGGGGTCGCCTGGCGCCAGTTGCGGCCGACCGCGAGCTGGGTCATGCGCGTGAAGTTGAAGTGCGGCAGCACCTTGGTCTCGACCAGCTGCGCGAGTTTCTGCGGATGCCCCGCCTGGAGATCCTTGTCGGCGCGAACGATCGCGAGCACTTCGTCGGTGACGCTGCGCGCGAGCACGTCGGGCGCGACGTCGGCGAGCGCGAAAGACGGCGCGGCCGCGAGCGCGAAAAATATCGCTGTGATGAGTTGCTTCATGGTCGTTCCCCTTGCTTCGTTGCCCCGCGCGTTCGGGCCGGGCAGGACATTATTTCTTCGCGGTATCGCCGCCTTCGGCAGCCTTGCTGTACAGG
>JAQGNC010000156.1 GCA_028292065.1 Betaproteobacteria bacterium | reverse complement strand
ACGCGCGGAGGCGGCGCCTGAGCATCACATCGTACGCAGGGCGGCAGGCGCTCTGCCGTGCGCGCGTCGCCGCGAGCGGTGTGAGAGAATAAAACCGATCACGCCAACCACGGACGACCCACGCGACACGCTTGGGTCTGCCCCCTCGCAAGGAAGCCGCCATGCCTGCCTCTTTCCCGGAGAAATACGTCGACCTTTTCGATAAGAAAGCTTTCGGCGCGTTCACGACGCTTATGCCGGATGGAAGTCCGCAGACGACGCCGGTCTGGGTCGACTATCACGACGGCGAAATCTGGGTGAATTCCGCCGTTGGGCGCCAGAAGGACAAGAACGTTCGCCGCGATCCGCGGGTCGCGGTCGCCGTGATCGACCCCGACAATCCGTATCGCTACGTCGAAGTGCGCGGGCGCGTAAGGGAGATCACGCAGGACCGCGCCGACGCGCACATCGACGCCATGGCGAAGAAATATCTCGGCCAGGACAAATACCCATACGCCCAGCCCGGCGAGCAGCGCGTGCTCTACAAGATCAGCATCGAGAAAGCGCACGCGAGCGGTTGAGCGGGCTACGTGCGACTCGCGACGAGATCAACCGGGTGGAGGAAGACGAAGCAGGCGCGAAACCTTCGCAGTTGTAGCGCAGGCGCCCTCGCCTGCAGCGCGTTTTAACGCGTCATTGCTGCAGGCGAGGCGCCTGCGCTACGTAGCGGCTGCGGAGTTGTCGACGCGCGCTGGAATTGCGCGCGCCTTCGACCTACTTCCCCCGAAACACCGGCGCGCGCTTCTCCACGAAAGCCGCGATCCCTTCCTTGTAGTCCTCGGTCTCGCGCGCGACACCCTGGATGAACGTCTCGAATTCCAGCCCCGCGCGCAGATCGACGTTCTCGTTGTGCTGGATCGCGCGTTTCGAAAGCTGGATCGCGACCGGCGCATTCGCGGCGATCTTGCCCGCGAGCTTGTACGCTTCGGCCATGAGCGCTTCGGGCTCGACGACCGCGTTGAGGATGCCGAGCTTCAGCGCTTCGGCCGCGTCGATCGCTTCCGCGGTGAAGATGAGCTCGTACGCTTTCGCGGTGCCGACCACGCGCGGCAGGAGCCAGCTTCCGCCCCAGTCGGGAGGAAGCCCGCGCTTGACGAAAGCCTGCGAGAACTTGGCCGTGCTCGACGCGATGCGCAGGTCGCACGCGAGCACCAGGTTCATGCCGGCGCCTGCCGCGGCGCCGTTCACCGCGGCGATGATCGGTTTCGGGCACTCGCGCATCGCGAGAATGACGCGGTCGCGGATCGGCGTGAACCGCTCGGCCACGGGAGACTCCCCGCCGCTTTGCGCGCGCTCGCTCATCGCCTTCACGTCGCCGCCGGAGCAGAACCCGCGTCCCGCGCCGGTGATCACCAGCACGCCGACTTCCGGGTCGACGGCAGCTTTGTTGACCGCGTCGTAGAGGTCCTCGCGCAGCGTGTCGCCCAGCGCGTTGAGCCTCTCGGGGCGATTGAGCGTGAGCGTCGCTATCCGGTTCTCCACCGTGTACTGCAGGCACTTGTAGGTCATTCGTGTTCCTTTTCGATTTCGTCGAGATGAAATAAGCGCAACGACGGTCGTCCGTGCACGCGCCTTTCGGCGCCGGTTACCGATAACGCCGACGCTCACTCCACCTTCAGTTTCGCGATTTTTATCGCGGTTGCCATCCGCGCGTAGTCGTCGTTGATCACGCGCAGCATCTCCTGCGGCGTGCTGGTGAGCGGCTCGCCGCCCTGGCGCTCCATCTGCTCGCGCGTCGCCGGATCGGAGATCGTTTTCACCATCGTCGCACGCACCTTGTCGAGGATGGCCTGCGGCGTGCGCTTCGGCGCCATGATCCCGGCCCAACCCGTCGAAACGTAACCGGGAACGCCGGACTCGATGATCGTCGGCAGCTCGGGCGTCAGCGGCGAACGCTTTTCCCCGCCGCTCGCGATCGCGCGCATGCGGTTCGATCTCACGTGCGCAACCACCGCAGGGGCGGGCGCGATCGTGAACTGCGCTTCGTTCGCCATGATCGCGGTCAGCGACGCTCCGCCTTTGTACGGCACGTGAACGACGTCGATCGCGGTCATGTGCGTGAAGAGCACGCCTGCGAGATGGCTCTGGAAACCGGAGCCTGCGTTCGACATATTGTATTTGCCCGGGTTCGCTTTCGCGAGCGCGACGAGGTCTTTCACCGTCCTGATCGGGAGCGTCGGATTGACCAAGAGCAGGTTCTGGGTGACCGCATACAGCGAGATCGCCTCGAAGTCCTTCACCGGCTGGTAGGTGAGCTTGCGGTAGATCTGCGGCGAGATCGTCTGCATGCCGGTCGAGCTCACCAGCAGGGTGTAGCCGTCGGGTGCCGATTGCGACGCGATCTCGGCGCCAATGATGCCGCCGGCGCCGGCGCGATTGTCGGCGACGATCTGCTGGCCGAGCTCTTCGCTCATTTTCGCGGCGAGCACGCGGGCGAGCGTGTCGACCGAAGTGCCCGTGGTGTTCGCGACGATGAGCCGGACCGGACGCGTCGGGTAGCTCGACGGTTTTTCTGCTGCGAGGGACGGTGCGGCAAAGACGGCGGTGACGGCGAGCGCGAGCGCGCCCAGAGTGCATGCGTTCATGTAGCCCTTCCTCCTCGAACTTATGCGTTCACTCTAGCACACGCGTTCGGTCATCCTCGCGAACGCCGGGGCCCCGTTTTAGTCGCGTCTAAAATCAAGATGGATACCGGCCGTCCCCGGAATGACGATTGCGGGTACGGCGGACCGGCAGTTTCGACTCGGCCGTCGCAACACGCTGCAAACAGCGAAGCGCTCGATAGGTTTACGCTATTGTCCGTATTGAAAATACTCACTTCCCCTATCAAGCGAAGTGCCGTATCTTTGCCTGCTCGGGACAAAGGTCTCGATCATTCACGAGAAAAGGACTACCGACCATGAAAACCGTAGGCGACAAAATCGAATCTTTCAGCGTGACGGGTGTGAAGCCGGGCTTCAACCAGCACGAAGAGAACGGCCAGTCGGCTTTCGAAACGATCACCGACAAGTCTTTCCCCGGCAAATGGAAAATCATCTACTTCTACCCGAAGGATTTCACCTTCGTGTGCCCGACCGAGATCACCGGTTATGCGAAGCTCGCAAAGGACTTCGAAGACCGCGACGCCGTGCTGCTCTCCGGCTCGACCGACAACGAGTTCAGCAAGCTCGGCTGGCGCCGTGAGCACCCGGATCTCAAAGGCCTGAACCACTGGCAGTTCGGCGACACCACCGGCGCGCTGGTCGACCAGCTCGGCGTGCGCGACAAGACTGCGGGCGTGGCGCTGCGCGCGACGTTCATCGTCGACCCGGAAAACACCATCCAGCACGTGACGGTGAACAACCTGAACGTCGGCCGCAGCCCGGAAGAGACGCTGCGCATCCTCGACGGCCTGCAAACCGACGAGCTGTGCCCGTGCAACCGCTCGGTCGGCGGCGAGACGCTGAAGTAAGCCGTATCGGTCTGCCGTAACAGGTACACCGCAACAGCAGCAGACGAGCGCCCCCACTAATAGGGGCGCTTGCCAGTCCAGAAGAGCGCCCTTCACTGTGGTGAGGGCGCTCTTCTGTCAAGGAGACACCATGGAATTCCTGAACGCGCTCAAGGAGCGCATCCCCGACTACGCGAAGGACATCCGGCTCAACCTCGACGCCGTCGTTCTGCGCAGCAGCCTCGACGCGGCGGACGCGCTCGGCGCGGCACTCGCCGCGGCGTACGCGGCGCGAGCCAAAACGATCGTGGACGCCATTCGCGGCTCGGGCCAGCTGTCCGAAGTCGACACGAATGCAGCCCTGCAGGCGGCCGCGCTGATGGGCATGAACAACGTGTGGTATCCGTACATCGAAATGGCCGATGACCCCGATCTGAAGACCCAGCGCGCCGAGCTGCGCATGAACGCCTACGCGACCCACGGCGGTGTCGACAAGAAGCGCTTCGAGCTCTTCGCGCTGTCGGCGAGCATCGTCGGAAAATGTCATTTCTGCGTGCAGTCGCACTACAAGATGCTGAAGGAAAACGGCGTCACTGCGCTGCAGCTGCGCGATGTCGGCAGGATCGCCGCCGTCATCGGCGCCGCAGCGCTCGCTCTGGAAGCCGAAGGCGCGTAGCGAAGCGTCGTTCGGGACAACGCGCACCGGCGCGACAGTCCGAAGCTATTTTCGGGCTTCGTCGAACGTCAAGATGGATTCCGGCCTTCGCCGGAATGACGGCGATTGGTTTGCCTCACGTCATTCCGGCCTACGCCGGAATGACGGCGGTTGGTTGCCTCAGCGGCCCGTGTATTTCGCGGGCCGTTTTTCTTTGTACGCCGCGATCGCTTCCTTGTAGTCCGCCGTCGACTGCACCACCGCCATGTGCGAAGAAACCATCTCGAGGCTCGTCCTCAAGTCGGTGCGCAGCGACTGAACCATGAGCTTCTTGATGAGCCGTTGCTGCAGCGGCGGGCCGCTGGCGAGTTTCTTTGCGAACGCCAGGGTTTCCTCCATCAGCTTGTCGTCGTCGTACACGCGGTTCACGAGGCCGATGCGCAGCGCCTCCTCGGCGTCGACGAAGTCGCCGGTCCACAGCATCTCGAGCGCTTTTGCCGGACCTACGATGCGGGGCAGGAAATAGCAGCCGCCGTTGCCCGGGATGAGGCCGACCCGGATGTAGGCCTCCGAGAAACGGGCGGACCGCGCGGCGAAGCGCAGGTCGCACATCAGCGCCATGTCCATGCCCGCGCCTGCGGCGGGGCCGTTGACCGCGGCGATCAGCGGCTTGTCGAACGCTTCGATGACGAGCGCGGTCTTGTGCGTGCCCTGCTGGAGCCGGTTCTTGCGATCGAGCGGCGTCGGCTCGCCTTCTGCGGCGCGCCTGCCCAAATCACCGCCCGAGCAGAACGCGTCGCCGGCGCCGGTGATGACGAACACGCGCACGTCGGCGTTGTCCTGCGCCTGCTGCAAAGCTTCGCGCAGCCCCTGCAGCATCTCGGGGCTCAGGGCGTTCTTCTTCCCGGGGCGGTTCAGCCGGGCCACTGCCACCCCGTCATCGATCGACAGCTCGAGATCACTCATGCTTTTCCTTATACGTGGGCAGGCGCGTCGTGACGCGCCGTAAGGTGAAACAATTTTTTTCGTACCTCAGACGGCGTCTGACCGGCTGCGCATCACGATCAACGCATCCGCCGCGACCGCGCCACCGGGCAGCGCGAACAACGGATTGATGTCGAGCTCAGCGACTCGGTGACGGTTGTGCCACGCGAACTGCGACAGGGTCACCAGCGTGCGCACAATCGCGCCGACGTCGAGCGCCGCGCTGCCACGCACGCCGTCGAGTATGGGTCGACAACGGAGCTCATCGATCATGTCGCGCGCGGTCGCTTCGTCGAAAGGCGCGAGCCGGCACGCGGTATCGGCAAGGATCTCGGCGTGGATTCCACCGGCGCCGACCACGACGACAGGGCCGAAGACGACGTCGTTCACGACACCGGCGATGAGCTCGAAGCCGCCGCTCAGCATCTCGGACACGATGACCCCATCGACTCGCGCCTGCGGCGCAAGACTGCGCGCGTTCACCAGCACTTCGTCGATCGCGGCAGCGAGCTCGTCGCGCGTGCGCACGTTCAGCTTCACCCCGCCGATCTCGGTCTTGTGGGCGATATCGGCAGAAACGACCTTCACCGCGAACGGCGGCGTCATCGTGTCGAACGGCACGTCGTCGATGCAACGCACGAGCACGTCGCGCGTGACCGCGATGCCCATGCCTTCGAGTATGCCTTTCGAATCCGCTTCGGAGAGCGCGCCGACGGCATTGCGCAGGAGCGCCGGCCGCAAGCCCTGGCCGATGTCCTCGTCCACGGAGAACGCGCTGGTGAGTTCCCGGCCTGCGCGCGCCTGTGCCTGCGCGTAATCGGCAAGCACCGCGAGGGCCTTCGCCGCGCGCACAGGCGACGGGAAGACGGGAATGCCGGCAGCCTCGAAGACCGGCAATGCGTCGCCGCACTCGCTCGGCGGGGTCGACAGAAAGACGACGATCGGTTTGCCGCCAGTGGGCGCAATGCGCGCGAGCACCTCTGCGCCGGCGTGGCACGCGGGGCCCGCGGTCGTCGCGAAGTTGAGGCACACCGCGTCCACGTTCTCATCGTCCAGTACGGCTTGAACAGCCGTCCCGAAGTTCTCCGCGTTGCCGCCTGCGATGTAGCCGGCGGTGAAGTCGACCGGGTTATGAACCGCGCCGATGTCGGGGACGACTCGCGCGAGCTTGCGTTTGGTCTCATCGGTGAACCCGGCCAGCATCAACCCGGCGTGTTCGCCGGCATCCGCGAACACGATCGCCGATCCGCCCGACCCGCCCATCACCGCGACTTTGCGACCCGCCGGGAAACGGCGCGACTCGAAAGCCTTGATGTAATCGACCGCTTCGTGAATCTCGCGGATCTCGACGATGCCCGCCTGCCTGAACGCCGCCTGGTAGAAGTCGTAGCTCCCGGTGAGATTGGCGGTGTGCGACGCAGCCGCGTGCGCGCCCTGCTCCGTGACCCCGCCTTTCCAGACGAGCAGCGGCTTGCCCGCCGCGAGTGCTCGCCGGCCGACTTCCAGCAATGCACGTCCGTTCGCAAGCCCTTCGATATAGGCGACGATGATCCTGGTCTGGTCATCATCGAGGAGCGCATCGAGAAACTCCACGGTATCGATGTCGGCTTCGTTACCGGTCGCGATGACATTGCGAAAGCCGATCCCGGCGGCCGCGCACGCAAGCGCGATGCTGTAACCGAAGCCGCCGCTTTGCGTGACGAGCGATACCGCGCCCTTGCGGAGCTGCGGCGGGCGCGTGATGCTGCCGAAAGCCGCATAGACGCCGTCGTGAATGTTTGCGAGACCGAGACAGTTCGGGCCGACGATGCGCATTCCTGCCTCGCGCGCCACCGCCAGCATGCGCGCCTGCCGCGTAATCCCTTCAGGCCCGCTCTCGCGAAAACCGCCGCTCAGCACCACCGCGAAAGGCACGCGCTTGGCAGCGGCCTGCTCGATGACCGCGACGACTCCGCGCGCAGGTACGCCGATGACGACCACGTCGACTTCGCCCTCTATCGCCTCGACCGACGGATAGCACTTCATCCCTTCGAATTGCGGATACTTGGGATTCACCGGATAGATGCGCCCTGCATAGCCGTTGCGAAGCAGGGTGTGCACCGTCTGCGAGCCGGGCCGCACGGCGTCTTCGGAGACGCCGACCACGGCGATGGAGCGCGGGTTGAACAAGCGTTCGAAATGTTTCATCTAGTCGGCCTTCGCGCCTGACGCCTTTGCGACCTTCCCCCACTTCACGATCTCGCTGCGCAGATACTTCGCGAGCTGATCGGGCGCTCCGCCGACCGGCTCGATGCCGACTGCCGAAAGCTGCTTGCGAATTTCCGGGGATTTCACCACCGCCGCCACGTCCTTGTGCAGGCGCTCGACGAGCGTCGCCGCGATTCCCGGCGGCGCAAACATCGCATACCACGTGCTCGCCTCATAACCCGGCACGCCGGCTTCAGCGACGGTCGGAAGGTCCGGCAGCGCCGCGGTGCGCGCCGACCCCGTCACCGCCAGCGCACGCAACCGCCCCGCTTTGACGTTCGGCACCGCGGAGATGAGATTGTTGAACATGAGCGCGACGTTGCCGGCGAGGAGATCGATCGTCGCCGGCGCGGCGCCCTTGTGCGGCACGTGCACCATCTTCGTCCCGGTCATCGACGTGAAAAGCTCCACCGCGAGGTGCGGCGCACTGCCGGTTCCCGACGAGGCGTATACGAGGTCCCCTTTGCGCGCCTTTGCGAGCGCGATCAATTCCCTGATCGAGCGCGCCGGAACCGAAGGATGAACCACGGCGATGAGGGCGGAGGTCGAGAGCTGGGAAATCGGTGCGAGATCGCGCGTCGCATCGAATGGAATTCTCGGATAGATCGCCGGATTGATGGCGAGCGACGAGCTGGTCAACAGCAGGGTGTAACCGTCCGGCGGCGCCCGGGTGACGATCTCGGTGCCGATGATGCTGCCGGCGCCCGCGCGGTTGTCGACGATCATCTGCTGCCCCAGGGCCTCCGCGAGCTTCGGACCCATTGCGCGTGCAAGCGTGTCGACCGGTCCGCCCGGCGCGAAGGGCACGACGAGGCGGATGGGCCTGGAGGGATACGGTGTCTGGGCTGCCGCGAATTGAGGCAGCGCGGTGATCGCCAATACTGCAAGTGCCGAATACAACGGTTGCGTCATGTGTCGAGCTCGCCTTTCATGCTTTTCTGTGTCTTTCGTGTTCCGCCCTCGCCTCACCGAGCGCGGCTTTCATTCGCCGGTTGAGCCACAGCTTGTTCGCAGCGAAAGCTTTGGCGTCCTTGTCGGCGAGGCTCATCGCGACTCGCACGGCGGCAGCGTCGAGATCCTCCCTCGCGACGACGCAGCTCACCAGACCTCGGGCGAGTGCTTCATCGGCAGGCATCCGCCGCCCCGACTGCACGAGATCGGTCGCCAGCACGTGGCCTCCGATTTCCATGGCGATGGTCGCGCCGGTGTAGCTCGCGATACCGAGGTTGATCTCCGGCAATGCGAGCGCCGCGCTGTCGACCGCTACTCGCGCATCGCATAACAGCGCGAGCATCGCGCCGCCCCCGCTCGCGATACCGTTGAGCACCGCGACCACCGGTTTCGGCGTGTCCATGATCGCATCGAGAAAGGCCGCGAGCCCGGCCGAGCGGCGTATGCGATGCGCGGCCACGTCGCCATCGGACGGCTGCTCGAGAACATCGGCGCCCGCAATGAAGGCGCGATTACCTGCACC
>JAQGNC010000120.1 GCA_028292065.1 Betaproteobacteria bacterium | reverse complement strand
GTTGGTCGCGACCGACGCACAAAAGGCTCGTCCGGAATCGCCGGTCATCGACACGGCCGAAGTCGGCGAGCTTCGAACAGGCGAAAAAAAACGCGGCATGCCTCCCGAGGCTGCCGCGCTTTTACGTAACGCAAGCCGGACGCTGGAGCCGGCTTTAGGTGCAGCCGCGCAGCAGGAAGAACAGGAGCAGTACCGGGATCGGAACGCCGAGCGCCCACAGCAGTATCCAGCCTGCCTTGCCGGCCTGGTCTTTCAGCGACTTGACGGCGTCATGCCGGTGCGCTGAAGAGCGCCACACGCGATAGTTCATGACAATCTCCTTGGTGTCTGACTTGACAAATGCATAGCAACGCCCGTACCAGAAATCGGCGCACCCATGCCGCATGACGACGCGGCAAAAAAAACCCCCGCCGAAGCAGGGGTGAAACGCTCGTTCGAATCGATCGAAAGTGGGCGGGAGCTCTAATCCTTCTTCGCGTCGTCCAGCGCGTCTTTCACGTGGCCCACGCCTTTCTGTATCTTGCCTTCAGCCTGGTTCTTGAGCCCTTTGATCTGCTGCTCTTCGCTGCCGGTGAGCTCGCCGACCTTCTGCTGCGCCTTGCCCGCGACATCCTTCACTGTGCCTTTGACCTCGTCCTTGTTCATACAACCTCCGTGTGTGAGTAGCCGGTTCACCCTCGTCCCGAGGGCGTTGTTCGTCGGACACGCGCGAGATGCGCGCGGTAACTCAGATACAGCATCAGCCGTGCCTGCCTGGACGGGGCCGACGCCGACGTGCTCAGTCGATCGGCCCGCAGCCGGACTCTTCGAAACCGTTACGGCGTGCGTCCTCGACGCAGTCTTCGAGCTGCACGAACGCTTGCGACTGCTCGAGCACCGCGCCGCTGTCGTCAGCCACGCGACGCCATGTCCACTTCCAGCACCGCGCCGGGTCGTCTACCCACACTGCTGCGAATTCCCAACCCATCGGGCCGATTCCTTGTTGCGCGAGCGATGCCGCGCCGCGCCCTCTGTGGGGCCGCGGCGCGGCGTGTTCGTGTCTATCGGGCCTCGGGCGGCAGCTCGTACCTGAAGCCGTGTTTGTTCGCGTCTGCTACAGCCTCACGCAAAGATTTGAAACACCCCTGGGACCTGCCGACGACCGATCCTTCAACGGACTGGCATTGCCATTTCCATGGCCTGCCCGGCGCCTCGCTGCCGCGGCACAGGAATTCCCACTGCACCGCCAGCGCATTCAGAGGAAATGGTTCCATGGGCCTTTGATGAGGCAGGAACCGTGCCCAACAACGATTGCCGCGGCCGTCGAGACGGGCCGCGCGAAGCTGGTATTCTCTCGACATGCCCGCGTCCAGTCAGTCCCCGGGGCCGCTCAAAGTCCTGATCGTCGAAGACCATCGCGATGCACGCACGACGTTGCGCATGCTGCTGTCGATCGCGTACGGCCACGCGGTGTACGAAGCCGCTGACGGCCACGCTGCCATCGACATCGTCCTGCAGGAGCACCCGGACGTCGCGCTGATCGACCTGGGGCTGCCGGGGATCGACGGGTACGAAGTCGCCAGGCGTATCCGCTCGACGCTCGGCCGCGGCGAAATCTATCTGGTCGCGCTCACCGGGCACGGCGGCGATGAAGACCGGCTGCGCACCGAGGCGGCGGGTTTCGACGTGCACCTCGTCAAGCCGGTGGAAACGGCGGCGCTCGCCGCGTTGCTGTCGCAGGTCGGCGCGGGCGCGGCGACGCGGGACTGAATAAAAAGCAGCCGCCTCGAGCACGCCGCGCCGCGGGCGCAGCACAGAGCGGCGTTGATTTTCTACGGGAGGAGCGTCATGGATTATCGCAAGTCGGAAGCCAAAGAGGCATCGTTCGAACAGTTTCGCGGCGTGTGGGCGGCGATCGCGACGCCGTTCACGCCGGACGACAAGCTCGACGAGCCGGGGTTGAGGCGCAACATGCGCCACATGACGGACGCATTGCACATCGACGGTATCTTCTGCGCCGGCACGATGGGCGAGTTCTGGGCACTCAGCAAGGAAGAGCGCAAGCGGGTCGTCGAGATCGTGGTGGAGGAGGCGCGCGGCAAGTGCAAGGTGATCGCGCACACCGGCCACCACTCGCCGAACGAGACTGTCGACCTCACGCGTCACGCGCAGGACGTTGGCGCCGATTTCGCGATCGTCATCAATCCCTACTATCCGACGGCGAGCGAAGACGGGATCTACGAGTGGTTCAAGGTCGTCGCCTCCCGCGTGGACATCGGCATCTGGATGTTCGACACCGCTTATGCGTGCGGCGTCCATCTGTCGCCGCAGCTCACTGCGCGCATCGCGGGAATCGAGAACATCTGCGGCATCAAGATCGGCAGGCCCGTCGATCACTACGTCGCGGTGAAGAAGCTGTGCGGCGATTCCATCGTGGTCAGCCATCCTTCCGAGACCGATTGCCTGAAGCTCATGCGCGAGCACGGCCAGCGCGTGCACATGTCGTCCGCCGCGCCGTTCCTGATGCAGACCGCGGGGTGGACGCCGATGCGCGACTACGTCGAGCTCGCGCTCGAGGGGCGCTTCGACGACGCGCAGGCGGTTTCAGACGCGCTGGCGCCGGTACGCGAAATCCACGAGAAATGGATGCGCGAGCCGTGGCTGAAGCACCAGGTGATACCGGTCGCGCAGCTGAAGGCGTGGTCGGAGTACCTCGGCCTCGCGGGCGGACACGTGCGCGCGCCGCTGTCGGCGCTGACCGCGCAGGAACGTGCAGCCTTGCACGCAGACCTCGACGCCCTGCGTTTGAAGGACCGGGCGCAGGAGCCGCAGCTCTCGCCGGCGTGATGCGAGCAAGAAGGTTTTCACCGGACTGACTGCCGTTGAACGACTTCTGTCGCCGATGTTGCGCGCACCCGACAGCCAAAGCGCAACGCTCCCAGAGACTTAGGGATACGCCGCCGGTGCGCGTCGCCCTCCGGTGACGAAACCCGTCGCCTTGCCGCGCGGTATATCGCTGCAAGTGACTGGGGTGATGGTCTTTTGCGTTCCTGGCACAGGTGTTGCGATGGATAGGGCTGAAGCCTTATTCAAAGGCAACGAGCTAAGGAGACGACCATGAAATCCAGGACTCTTATCGCACTGGCAGTAGCAGGAACCTTCTCGTGCGGCGGCGCGATCGCCGGCGGTTTTCACCACGGCGCAGCCGGCAGCGGCATGAACGCGGCCAGTACTCACGAAGTGCAGACCCCGATGTCGGTCGACGAGTCCGCACCGTGGCTCGCGAATCAGCAGCACAGTGCGGGCTGGAGCTCGAACGCCGGTTCATCCGACGGCATCGGCATGCAGCAAGGACTGCACAGCGATGGGCCTGTCGGCGCGAGCCCGGCCACGGGCGCGAGCGGCAGCGGCGGATATGACTCGTCAGCTAGCCTTTCCGGCGAGCCCGTCGCGCTGACGATCACCGAATACTGGCTGATCGGCGCCGAAGACAACGAGTCGACGGCGGGCACCGGTGCGAGCTCGAGCTTCGGCGGTTCGGGCAGCGGCGGCTTCGATTCGTCCGCCGCATTCGACTCCTCGATGAGCGGCGACGCGTCGATCTATGGCTCGAGCTTCGATACCTCGATGAACAGCGGCGCCGATTACTGGCTGTTCGGCGATGAGTCGTACGGCACCGGCGCGAGCGCGGGCGCCGGCGGTTCGGGAAGCGGCGGCTTCGATTCCACGATGAGCTCCACCGACTCCTCGTACGGGTCGATGAGCGCGGCGGGCTCCGACGAGTTTTCGCTCGCGCTCGACGAGCCGGTGACGGTCCTCTACACCACGAGCGCGGAACAGATCGCGTCGACCCTCGGCGAATCGACGCCGCTCCTGAGCGAACACTATCTGGTGTCCAGTCTCAGCGATCCGTACCCGATCGTGCTCGAGATCGGCCCGGCGCGTGAAGACATGGCACTGCTCGACTCGTTGAGCAGCAGTTTCTTCATCCTCACCCCGGCGTACGACGAGGGCTGATCTGGGCGTTGACCTGGCAGCAAAGCCTGAACGCGAAGGACGCGGAGGACGCGAAGGAAAAGAATCAAACGATCAATCGACCTGCTTCGGCCTTTTGATCCATCGACCTTCCTTCGCGTCCTTTGCGTCCTTCGCGTTAAAGCTGTAATGCAAGGCACTACTCAGGCGTGATCCCCGCGGCACGCACCACCTTCCCCCATTTCACGATTTCGCTCTGCAGGAAACGGCCGAGCGCCTCGGGCGTGCCGCCGCCGGCTTCTGCGCCCGACGCGGTGAGGATTTCCTTGACCCTCGCCGACCTGAGGCTGTCCGCGACCGCGGCATTCACTTTCACCACGATTTCCCGCGCCTTCGCTTTCGGCGCGATCAGTGCATTCCATCCTGCGGCCTCGTAACCGCGCACGCCCGCTTCGTCTATCGTCGGCACGCCGGGCAGCTCGCCCGAGCGCTTCGTGGCGGTCACCGCAAGCGCGCGCAGTTTCTGTGAGCGCACCGGCGGCAGCGCGGCGGCGATCGGCGCGAAAGTCATCGCGACGTGTCCGCCCATCGTGTCCGCGATCGCCGGCGCCGCGCCTTTGTAAGGGACGTGGACTATCCGCACGCCCGACATCATGTTGAACAGTACGAGCGCGAGGTGGTTCGAGCTCCCCACCCCCGCCGAGGCCGAGCTGAGCGTGTCCGGTCTCGTTTTTGCGAGCGCTAGCAGGTCGCCGATCGACTTTGCCGGGAGCGACGGATGGACGACGAGCACGTTCATCATCGTCGCCGCGAGCGCGACCGGCGCGAGATCGCGCTGCAGGTCGTACCCGAGCTTCGGATAGATCGCGGGACTGCCGGCGAGCGCGGTCGTTCCCATGAGCAGCGTATAGCCGTCGGGCGCGGCGCGCGCCACCGCTTCGGCGCCGATGTTGCCGCTCGCGCCCGGCCGGTTCGACACGATCACCGGCTGCTTCCACGCGTCGCTCATGTGCTGCGCGATCGCTCGCGCGACCAGATCGACCGATCCGCCTGCGGGAAACGGCGCGACGATCACGACCGTTTTGTCGGGGTAGCCCTGGGCGGCGGCGGTGGTGCAGAGGGCGAGGGAGAGGAAGAGGGTCGCGGGGACAGGGCGCATGGGTGGGAATCGCATCGGATCGAATTGGGGGCAGAGCCGTGGATCAAACCGGGGTCAGACCCCTGTAAAGCAAAACCGAGCAACACCGGGGTCTGACCCCAAGATCACGGTTTGATCCAGGGCGGCAGACACTCCCTAGGCTTCGCCCGCGAGCGGCGGTTTGGATACGCGTTTCGCGATGAGGTCGATCTCGACGAGGGCGCCGCGGGCGAGGCCGCTCACGCCGACGCAGGTCCTCGCGGGCCGCCGCCCGGCCCTGAAGTAGGTCGCGTAGATCGCGTTCATCTTTTCGTAATCCTGGTCGAAGTGCAGCAGGAACACTCGCGCCGACACGACGTTCTCGAAAGTGAGTCCGCATCCGCTCAGCACGCGCGCGAGGTTCTCCATCACCTGGCGCGTCTGCGGTTCGATGCCTTGCGGGTAATCGGAAGTGTTCGACGTACCGCTGAAAGGCATCTGGCCGGTGATGAATACCCAGCCGTCGGCTTCGACGGCATGGCTGAACGGCGCGACCGGGTCCGGCGCACCGTCGATCATGTGGAATAAGGGAAGGCTCATGGGGCGGGCTCCTGCGCGAAGGGTCGGTGTGCGGGCCGCTCACCTGCCGGCTCGTCTGCACTGCACCTTAACGCAGCGCACGCGTGCCGGGCAATGCATGCACCGCAACGGCGCGCTTCGATTACCATTCCGCCGACCCCTGCCGGTGCTCGCGCGGCACAATCGCCATGGACCCCGTCTTGCTTAAGCGCCGCCGTGTTCAACGATGGAGCTTCGAATGAGGTCACCGGTCATTGTGTGCAGCGTTGCGGTCTTCGCGCTGTCGGCTGTCGGGATGATGCCTGCGTCGATCGCGCAGACTTATCCTGCGAAACCGGTGCGCATGATCGTGCCGTTCGCACCGGGAGGCCCTAACGACACGCTCGCGCGCTTCGTCGCGCAGAAGCTCACCGACACGTGGGGGCAGACGGTCGTGATCGAAAACCGCGGCGGCGCGGGGGGAACCGTGGGGATGGAAGTCGCGGCCAGGCAGCCTCCCGACGGCTACACGCTCGCGATGGGCGGCTCGAGCAACCTCGCGGTCGCTCCGGGGCTGTACGAGAAGCTGCCGTACGACCCGGTCGAGGACTTCACCCCGATCATCAACGTCGCGGCAGGCGCTTACGCGCTCGCGGTGAACCCTTCGGTGCCTGCGAAGAACGTGAAGGAGCTGGTCACTGTCGCGCGCACCAAGGCGGGTTACCTCAGTTACGGGTCATCCGGCGCGGGAAGCATGTCGAGCCTCGCGGCGGAGCTTTTCAAGAGCATGTCGAAGAGCGACGTGGTGCACGTGCCGTACAAGGGGACCGCGCCGGCGCTGATGGACGTCGTGACCGGACAGATCGAAATCATGTTCGCGGATCTCGGTCTTGCGCAGACGCACGCGGCGACCGGACGCCTGCGCCTGCTCGGGGTGTCCACGCCCAAGCGCTCGGCGGCCGCGCCGTCGATCCCGCCGATCGGTGAAGCGCTCCCGGGTTATGACGTGTCCCCGTGGTTCGGGCTGGTCGGGCCGGCAGGCGTGCCGAAGGACATCGTCGGGAGGCTCAATGCAGCGGCGGCCGCGGCGTTGCGCTCAGCCGATTCCGCGCATCGCGTCAAGGTCCTCGCTTTCGACGCGATCGCCGACACGCCCGAGCATTTTGCGGCGACCATACGCAGCGACATCGCGAAATACAGCCGGATCATCCGGTCCGCCGGTATACGCGTCGAGCAATAGCCCCGATGCGTTCACGACACGATTTCGACGCGGTCGCCTTCGCAAATCGTGCCGCCCGCGGCTCGCGTGACGAGGCCGATGCCGTAGGTCGGCTGAGCCTGCCCGAACGCGCTCACCAGGGTCTGCATGACCGGCAGGTCGCGCTCGCCGGTGCGCGTGTTGGCATGCGTGGCGAGTCTG
>JAQGNC010000373.1 GCA_028292065.1 Betaproteobacteria bacterium | reverse complement strand
ACTTCGACGCTGTTGTAGCGCGCCAGCACCGAGTTCGTGAAGCGCAGGTGCATCTCGTCGTCGGCCGGGCGGCGCTCGAGCTCGTTGAAAGCGATGTCTTCAGCCAGACGATACTGCTGCGTCCTGTAAGCGGCTTCGTGACGGTCGTAACGCGGCATTGCGAGAGGCTCGGTGTCGAGCAGACGCTGCATGGTCTCGACATCGTTCTCGACGGTGGCGAGCATCGACTCCGCCCACGCCGGTTTGACCATGTTGCGGGCGTACTGCTTCCACAGCCACGTTTTCGCGGCGACCCACTGCTCGGTGCTGATCGCCCACGACAGGATGATGTCGCGGGTGCCGGCGTCGAGCGCACGCCGCATCGGGTCGCTCGAAGGCGCGGAGAGCGACTGGTCCTGGCGCATGAGGTTGCGTATCACCGCGAGACTCGCGTCTCCGGGCGTGGACTGCAGCGCGAGCCGCGCCTGCGCCTGCAGCAGCTCCAGCGGGGGACTTTCGGCGCCCCTGTTCCTCGCCATCTCCTGGCGCACTTTGACCCACGCGTGGCGGCGGATGCGCCACGCCATGTCGGGCTCGCCGTGCTGCTCGAGCGCATCGGCGTAGTTGAGGATCCAGAGGTAGTCGTCGGGATTGCGCTTGAGCACCCGCGCGAAGTACTCGACCGCGCGCCCGGTCTCGCCGAGCGTCAGGAACGCGCCGCCGAGCACGCCGTCGAAGTCCGGATCGTCCTTGCCCTGCAGCAGCGCGGCGCGCAACTGGAGCTTGAGCTCGGGAAACTCGCGGCGGTCGATGAGGAACCACATGAAGCCGATGCGCGCGAGCTTGTGGTTGGGATCGATCCGCAGGGCCTCGCGATAGTCTTCACGGCCGAGATCCGGGTGGCCGGTCGCGATGCGGTATTCGGCACGCAGCATCAGGAAATCGGGGCTGCGCGCGAGCCCGGCTTCCACTTCGGGCGTCATCTTTCCGAAGACGCGGCGCATCGCCAGGTAATCGCGCCGCTGGCTGTAAATGCCGAGGGCCGCGACCAGGTAGTCGGTCGTCTTGAAGCGGTCGTACCCCAGCTCGGCGAGGCGCCCCGCGGCTTCGGGCCGCGTCGGGGTCAGCAAAGCGATCAGGCGGTTGAAATCGTCGGGGGACGCCTTGGGGCTTTTCACGAGCACGTTGAGCGCACGCTCGGCGCCGGTGTCGTCCTGGAGCTGCAGGGACAGGTCGGCGAGCAGGCGCCAATACTCGGACTCGTCCGCGCCGATCTTGTCCTGGTTCGCGAGCAGAAGCTGATTCGCCTCCTTGTAATCGCCGCGGACGATGAGCAGGGTCGCGAGCGTCATCACGCGCTGGTTGGTCGCACCTGAACGCTGGATGACGTTGCGGTACGCGGCGATCGCGCCGTCGAGGTCGCCCATGCGCTCGAGCAGGATCGCCTGGTACTCGATGAAGATCGGGCGCGGACTGCGTGCGTATTCGCGCTCGAGCAGCGCGACCGCTTCGCGCGGCCGCCCTACCCGCTCGTAAGCGTCGACGACCGCGCGCCACTGCTCGTCGGTCAGCGTGCCTTTGGCCGCCTGGTAGCGCATCGCTTCGAGCACGGCTTCGTCGTCGAAGAGGCCGGGTGCAAGACGCAGGACCGCCTGCCACGCCGCCGGCCGGCCGGTGCGGCGCGCGATGACGAGCCACTCCTGGAGCGCTTCGGGATAGCGATTGCTCCACTCCGAGATTTGCGCGAGACGCTCGCGCCACACCATGTCGTTCGGCACCTGCTGCACCGCCGCCGCCGCGACGCGATACGCGTCGTCCAGGTTGCGGTTGCCGAGGAACACGTCATACGCGAGCTTGTAGTCCTCCGCGTTGTACGGGCGCATCCCCGCCATCACTTTCGCGGGCGATCGCGGGGTCTCCACGTCCGCCGCCACGGCCGAAGGGACGAGCGCATCGGCGAGCGCAGCGAGCCATGGACGCAGCGCGTTGTGCTCGGACATGCGCATGAGGCGCTTCGCGTAAGCCTGGGCGCGCCGGGTGTCGTTGGACGCCTGCGCCAGCTTGATCATGAAACGCAGCATCTCGTCGTCGTCGAGCAGGGGGCCCGCGTGGCGTTCGGCCGCAGCGAGCGCCTCCCGCGGCCGGTTGGCGGCCTGCAGCGCTTTCACGCCGGACATGAAATAGTGTTTCTTGTCCTCAGGCGACTGCGCGCGGTCCATCGCCAGGAAGTAGATGTCGGCCGCAGTGTCGTATTCGCCGTCGGCGAGCACCGTGCCGCCCGCCTTGTCGATCCATTTACGGTCGACTTGTCCGTCGCTTTTCGCGATGCGCAGGTAGATGTCGGCGCGAAGCTTGCGCGCGCCGACCTGGCTCGCGAGGTCCGCGAGCTCACTCAGCCCCGAAGTCGGCCACTCGTACTGGCTCATCCCCACGAGCTCCTGGCGCAGGCGCTCGGTGTCGCGCTCGCGCTCTTTCGAGCCCGGCGCACGCGCGGTCATCTCCTGCATCTGGAGCTTGAAGTCCTGCAGCCGCGCCCGCTGGCGCACCGCGGGGTTGGAGTGGTTGTAGAGCGGCTCGAGCGCTGCGCGCGCTTCCTTGATCTTGCCGATCTCGGTCTCTTTCTGCGCGAGCGTGAAGCGCAGCTCGGCGTTCTCGGGCTCCTTACGCGCGAGATTGCCGAGATAGGTGAGGCTCACGTCGTCGGGCCGCTGCTTCGCGCTTTTCTGCGACAGCAGGCCGTGGCCCGGGAAGATCAGCACGAGCGTGACAACGACCGCGACCGCGACGCCGAGGAGCGTCCACGGCGAAGTCAGGCGCTGTCGCGGCGGCTCAGGATGCGCAGGAGACCGAGATTCTTTCGATGCCATTTTGCTTTAGCTCATACCGGGTGATACCGCCTTGCGCGACGCCCGTCAGCGGCCTGCCGTCGCCCTCGACGCGGCAACCGGAAACGTTGGCGAGCGAGAAACGCAGCGGCACATGGGCCTGCAGACTGAATTGCATGGTGGAGCGGTCCCGCCGCCACGCCGAGACGCGGCCGTTGGCGTCGGCGAGATACGGTTGCGCCGGCACCTGCGGGGCGAGCCTCAGGACGGCTTCCGAATCCGCGGTGTGGACGTAGGTGTCGGTGCCGCGAGTCTGGTAGCCCGCGATCGCGCGGCTCGCCGACAGGTCGGGGACGCCCATCGACGACGGCTTGCGCAGCTCACGCAGCGATTCCCCGCCGCGGATGATCCAGCCGTCAGGCCCGCGCGCGACGACCATGCGGTTGAAATCGAGCACTTTCTGCGCGTACTCCGACGCGTAGACGTTCATGACCGGCTGTTTCAGCGCCCACTGGTAGACGCGGTCGAGCGCGGTCAGCGAGGCGCGCTTGCTCGCGGAGTACGCGTGATAGTAGATGTCGATCGGCTTCAGCCGCATCGGGGTCTCGGTGAGCTCGAACGTTTCGATGACACGCTCGAAGCCGTAGAACGGGCCGGTCCAGTTGTTGGTATAGACGTTTTCGTTGTGGTTGGGCGCGTGGATCTGGAAGTACGATCCTTTCTGCATTCCGAGCGGCCACACCGACGAGAACGAGCGGTTGCGGCGGGTGGTCAGCGCACCGCCGCCGTTCATGTTGAGGACACCCGCCTCGTAAGCCTTGGCGACCGCCTCGCTGCCGGGGTTGGTGTCGCCGGTCCAGAACACCATCCGCGTGCGCTTGTTCGGGGGCGCCAAGCGCGAGTTGATGTAATCGATCGAGCCGCGGATTTCGAGATCGAGGTCGAGCTGACCGTAGCCCGGGATGTTGAGATGGTACGCGCCCGCATCGGCGGTCGTCGCCGCGGTGGACCACCGGAACGGGTGCGAAAAGGTGTGGCTCGCGATCTCGACGTGGGGAAGCGCGAAGATGCGCCGCGCGATCGGCTCGAGGGCCGGCGAAAGCTTCGGATACAGCCCGTTGGGCGCGATCTCGCCCTGGATGACCGAGACCGTATGCGGAATCCGGTATTTCTGCAGCACTTCGGTCAGCAGCACTTCGCCCGCGAAAGGCGTTCCGGGGCGCTCCGAGCGATTGACGAAACCGTCGCCGTCGATGTGCACGAGCATCAGGCGCCGGCCGTTCTCGGTCGTCACGTCGGGCACCGGCATAGCCGGCAGCGCGAGCGCCTGGCGCAGGAACTCGAAAGGCTGCACGATCCAGCGGTTCCCCGCATCGTTCGGCAGCGACAGTATTTCGTAGGGAGAGAGCACGTAGCCGCCCCACGGCATCATCGAGGCCGCGTCCATCGTGTCGCCCGCATCGCTGCGCCAGCGCAGCAGCGGCTTGCCCCCGGGCGCGGCGAGCGGCAGGAAAAACCGGCGCTCGGCCAAGGGCTGGGCTTCGAAACCGATCAGCGGGTCGGCGAAGTCGATGCTGAGCGTCTTCGCCGGCTGCTTGGCGTTCGACACGACGAGGCCGAAGTCCCTCGCGAGATTGGCGCTCAGCTGGAACGGGAAGCTCCCGAACATCGCGATACGCATGCCTTCGCTGCGCTGGCGTGACAGCCACTCGAGAAAGCCGGGCTTGCGCCCCGCCTGCTCGCTCGCAAACCAGGTGACGATGCCGGCGTAGCGCCCGACGAGAGTGCCTGCCGGAAGGGGCTGGTTGATGTCCGCGTACTCGACCGCGTAGCCGAGGTAATTGAGCGGCATCGTCGCGAACGAGTGGATACGATCCTCGTACAGGCTGAACTCGTTGCCGTTGCCGTCGTACAGCATCAGGATCTTGCGCGGCATCACTTCGATCGCGCCGACGCCGAGCTGATGCAGCTCGCTGTTCGCGACCCACGGGGTGAAACCGAGCGCCGCAATCTTGCGTGCGGTGTCTCGCGCGAGCTCACGCGATCCCGGCGCGACGTAGTCGATCGCGATCACCGGAAGCTTGTATTCCTCGCGAACGCGGCGCATCTGGTCGAGTATCCAGGTGCGATCCTGTTCGGACACTTCCACGTACTGGCCCTCTTTCGCATTCCAGCCGCGATAGATCGACTCGACGGCGACCGCGTAGACGTCGCGCGAGAGCTGCGGCAGGATTTCGAAGCCGCGGTTGAAGATGAGCTTGGCTTCGGGAAACTCGGTACGGATCAGGCGGACGGTGTTGGCGAGCGCCTGCGCCTGGCGCGCGCGCTCGTCATCGGTTTTCGCGATGATGTGGAAGGAATCGAGTGTATCGAGGAAAAAACCGCGGTAACCCGCTTTCCAGAGCGGCGCGATGATGCGGTCGATGAGGAATCGCGGCCACTGGGGCTGGGTCTGGTCGATGACGACACTGTTCCACGCCTCGTTGGCGCCTGGCAGCCAGGCCGCCGGCAAATCCCTGGCATAAGACCGCTCGCGATGAACCTCGCCCATCGAGACGTAAGCGAAGACCTCGGTGCGTGGGCTCGAGTGCAGCTTGGGATCGATGTTGTGCTCCGGCTCCACGACAACGACATCGAAGGCCTTCAGCTCGTCCCATGGCGGATTGGATCCGTAGAAGAATGCGACATTTGGCGATGCCGCAAAACTGCACAAGCTCAGCCACAGCAATAGCCCGACGCTTATTCGCAGCATCGTAACTAGCATCGGTCGTCCGCCCCTGTTTATCGTCGCGGTCGATACAGCAAGTGCTATGCCCACGGTATATCGAGGCCTTTCTCATGTTTTTTCGCGCACTTCCCAAACCGCTGCCCACAGCGGCGTGCGCGCTTTTTTACTTCGTATGCAACCCGGCACCAGCGACCCTGCTCGATGTTCCTCTCCTTCGAATCGTGGTCAGCGGCGCCTCGCGCGGGAGCCTTGTTGTATATCCAGCGTGTTACGACATGCGCGACGTGCGGCCGGCGGCAGGAGCTCGCAAGGTGGGTGGCGAGACAGGAGTCCTGAATTTACCGTACGTGGTAGATCGCGTCTATGACGAAGGCATGGCATTGCGCCTCGGACGCGGCACCTGATCGCGCGATGTTTACCTCATTGTTCGGCGCTGCATTGTAACCCGCGATCCGGCGGCGTGGACCGCTCAAGCGCCCACGCGACGTGCTCGCGCACGAGCGCCGACGCATCGTCTCGCCGGCTGCGGAGCGCAGCTTCGATGGCGGCGGTCGCGGGACCGCGCCCGAGCGCGCCCAAAGCGTTGCCCAGGCCGACCGCGATATTGCGCAGCCAGCGCTCGTAGCCGATGCGGTGTATGGCGGTGCCTTGGAGGCGCTCGTGGAATTCGGATTCGCTCCAGCGGAAGAGCGCGACGAGCGATACGTCGTCGAGGCCATTGCGCACGTTGAAGTCGGGCTCGGCGCTGCGCTGCGCAAAACGGTTCCACGGGCACGCAAGCTGGCAGTCGTCGCAGCCGTAGACGCGGTTGCCGATGAGCGGACGCAGCGCTTCGGGAATGGCGCCTTTGTGCTCGATCGTCAGGTACGAGATGCAGCGCCGCGCATCGAGCTCATAAGGCGCCACGATAGCGCCCGTAGGGCACGCATCGAGACACTTGCGGCACGTTCCGCAATGTTCGGACACCGCCGAGTCGATCGGCAGCGGCAGGTCGCTGTAGATCTCGCCGAGGAAGAAATACGAGCCCGCCTCGCGATTGAGCAGCAGGGTGTGCTTGCCGCGCCACCCGATGCCGCTTTTTTGGGCGAGCGCGACTTCCATGACCGGTGCGCTGTCGGTAAAAACGCGGTAGCTGAAAGGCCCCACGGCGGCCGCGACGCGATCGGAAAGCTGCTGCAGGCGCCGCCGCAGGACTTTGTGGTAATCGCGGCCGAGCGCGTAGCGCGACACGTAAGCGCGCGCCGGAGCGTCGAGGACCGCCGCGCTCTCACGCACCTGCGCCGGAAAATAGTTCATGCGCGCCGAAATGACGCGGATCGTGCCCGGCACCAGCTCGCCGGGGCGCGCCCTTCTCGCCCCGTGGCGTGCCATATAATCCATGTCGCCGTGCCGGCCGCGGGCGAGCCATTCGAGCAGGCGCGGTTCCGCGCTTTCGAGGTCGCAGTCGGTGATGCCGATCTGCTGGAAGCCGAACTCCAGTCCCCACCGCTTGATATCCCGCGCGAGCGCCGCCAGATCGGGCGCTTCCTTACTTCCGACGGTTCGACTGTCTTGCATACCCCCGATCTTAAACCACCGGTGCTCACCCGCTTTCTCGCCGACGAAGCCGAAACGCTCGAATTCGGCGCACGCCTCGCGCGCACCCTGCAGCCGGGGCTCGTCGTCTATCTGATCGGGGACCTCGGCGCGGGCAAAACGACGCTCGCGCGCGGCATCGTTCGGGCGCTGGGTTATGCCGGCCGCGTCAAAAGTCCGACCTTCACCTTGGTTGAACTTTACGCATTTTCTACGTTATACTTGTATCACTTTGATTTTTATCGGTTCAGCGACCCATCCGAGCTGGACGACGCGGGTTTTCGCGAGCATTTCAATCCGCGCAGCGTCTGCCTGGTGGAGTGGCCCGAGAAAGCGGCGGGTTTGCCGCCCCCGGACCTGCGCATCGCGCTGGACGTGAGCGCCGGGGGTAGGACCGTCGAGATTCACGCCGATACGGAGGTTGGCAAGCTTTGTCTGACCCGGCTTCAGCACGAGGGCCGCACTTAAGCGCGGCCGCACCCTCCCGCCTGGCGGCGCCGCGCCGCCTGATCCCCTATCTTTTCCTGTTGGTGGCACTTTCCGTTTTCCTCACGGCGTCGGCGTTCGCGCAGACGCGGGTGAGCGCGGCGCGGGTATGGCCGGCCGCCGACTACACCCGGGTCACCTTCGAATCGCCCGCCGCGATCCAGCACAAAGTCTTCAGCCTCGAGAACCCCGACCGGCTGGTCCTCGACCTCGAGCTTCCCGAGGTCACCCCTGCCCTCACCGCGCTCGCCGCGAGCATCGGCGACAAGGACCCCTACGTGAAGTCGGTGCGCGTCGGGCGCTTCAAGCCCGGGACGATTCGCCTCGTGTTCGACCTGAAAGCGACGGTCAGGCCGCAGGTGTTCGCGCTCGCGCCGGTCGGGCAGTACAGCCATCGCCTGGTGCTCGACCTCTATCCACTGGTGCCGCCCGATCCGCTGATCGCGTTCCTCGACCGCCACCAGTCCCAGAAAGAAGGCGCGCCCGAGCCGGAGCGGCCGGCGAGCCGGCCCGACACCGTGGCCGGACGCATGGACACCGAGCTGCCCGATGTTCCCGCGGCGGCGTCACCGCCCGCCGCGCCGTCCCCCGCGCCGGCACCGGCACGTAAAAGCGGCCAGGGCCGCCCCGCTTCGAACCGCCTCATCATCGTGACGATCGACGCCGGCCACGGCGGCGAAGACCCGGGCGCGCGCGGCCCGAGCGGCAGCAACGAAAAAGACGTGACCCTCGCCATCGCGCGGAAGCTCAAGGAGCGCATCGACCGCGAGCCCAACATGCGTGCGACGCTCACTCGCGACGGCGATTTCTTCATTCCGCTGCACATGCGTGTCGAGAAAGCGCGGCGGGTGAATGCCGATCTCTTCGTGTCTATCCATGCCGACGCTTTCGTGAGGCCCGAGGCGCGCGGCTCGTCGGTGTTCGCGCTGTCCGAACGCGGCGCGACTTCGGTCGCCGCGCGCTGGCTCGCCAAGCGCGAGAACGACGCCGATCTCATCGGCGGGGTGAACCTCGACGTCAAGGACCGCTACCTCAAGCAGACCCTGCTCGACCTGTCCCAGACCGCGACGATCAACGACAGCCTGAAGCTCGGCAAAGCGGTGCTGTCCGAGCTCGGCGAGATCAACACCCTGCACAAGTCGTCGGTCGAGCAGGCGGGATTCGCGGTGCTGAAAGCGCCCGATATCCCGTCGATCCTGGTCGAGACCGCGTTCATCAGCAACCCCGATGAAGAAGGACGGCTGCGCAGCGAGTCCTACCAAAACAAGCTGGCCGACGCGGTGTTCCAGGGAATCAAGCGCTACTTCTCGAAGAACCCGCCGCTGTCGCGGGACAACATCGTGCTGAACCGCTGACGGTCCGCGTTCGAGCGGCGGCGGATTACCGAGCGCCTCGGCATTGCTTCGTCACTGCGTTCCTCGCAATGACATTATCCTGTCATCGCGAGGAGCCCGGTAGTGCGACGCGGCGATCTCGTGGCCGCTCTTCTCACACGCGACTCAGGCTTTCAGCGCGACGAGCACTTCGTCGAGCATCTTCTTGGCGTCCCCGAACAGCATGCGATTGTTCTCTTTGTAGAAGAGCGGGTTGTCGACGCCGGCGTAGCCCGACGCCATGCTGCGCTTCATGACGATCGAGTTCTTCGCTTTCCATACTTCGAGCACCGGCATCCCGGCGATGGGACTGCCCGGGTCGTCCTGCGCCGCCGGGTTCACGATGTCGTTGGCGCCGATCACGATCGCGACGTCGGTAGCGGGGAAGTCGTCGTTCAGCTCGTCCATCTCCATCACGATGTCGTAAGGCACCTTGGCTTCGGCGAGCAGCACGTTCATGTGGCCGGGCATGCGGCCGGCGACCGGGTGGATGCCGAAGCGCACGTTGACGCCCTTCTCGCGCAGCAGCTTGGTGATTT
>JAQGNC010000086.1 GCA_028292065.1 Betaproteobacteria bacterium | reverse complement strand
GGCCGGGCGCCGGGCGCAGATCGCGCCCGAGCGCGGCGCTGCCGCGAGGCCGTGACGCGTCGAGCGCTCGCTTGCCGAACAGCGCCTGCGCGGCGGCGGCGAGCCCGGTGTCGACCCGCAGCCCGTGTTTTTCCAGACGTATGCTGGACTTTTCGAGATCGAATCGCGGTGTCTTGTCTTCGTCGATGGCGAGCAACCACTCTGGTGCGGGTCTGCCGTCGGGCGTGCGAAAGCGCAGGTTCTTGACCGCGGCCACGCCGGGCACCGCCATCAGCGCGTGGATGAGATCGGAGATGCGCACCGAATCGCGGCGGTTCATCCGCGCGAGCTCGAAGGTATCGATGAACCCGTGCTCGAGCAGCGGGCCGTCGAAGATCTGGTCCATGCGATAGCCGCGGGCCAGCATCTCCTCGAGCGTGTAAAAACGCACCGCCGGTGAAAAGTACCCCGCGAGAGCCTCGTAGACGCTCGCGAGCAACGCCGTCACGTCTTCCACCGCGCCGATTTCGAGCGTGAGTTCGAGGCTGACCGCCTCGTGCTCGAGGACGGCGATCTGCTGGAAGTCGGTGCACAACGCGCGGCAGCCGTGCAGCCGTCGCGTCACTGCGGAGAGGATCGTCGCGGTGGCGACGTCCTCGAGCTCGGATCGCTCGAGGGCGACACGGTAAAGCCCTTTCACGTGGATCGCCGAGACGTTCGGGTTCGGCGCCGTGCCGGAGGCGTTCGCGTCGGCATAGCTCACTTCGGCGTGCGCCGCGTCGAACGCCGCCGCCGGCTCGTCGACCGGTTCTATCCAGGCGTTCTTCACGCCCGCGACGTCGATCGCCACCTTGCGCAGGTCGGCGATCGTCACCGGGCTCGTCGGCAGGATCTGATCGGGGCCGAAGAGGCTCGCGTACGGATCTTCCCCGTCGCGAACGAGCAGGTCCCTCATGTCGTAGCCCGCCCGGTAGCCGAGGTCGCTCAGCGCGTAGCACACCTGCTCGAGGATGGTGATGCCGGGATCGTGCACGTTGTGGTCGGTCCACGTGCCGCCCGCGAGGCGCCGCACGCGGGCGAGCCCCTCGCGGCGCAGCGACGCGAAATCGATCGGGGTCACGTCAATGCGCCTCGAGCGCCCGGACTTGCGCCTGCAGCTCGCCGATCTGCGCCTGCTGCTGCTTCACCGCTTCGATCAGCGGGGCGATGAGCGCCGAGTAATCGACCGCTTCGTCCACCTTCTCTTTGATGGCGAGCAGCTCTTGTCGCTGCTGCTGCGCGACCCGCGTGAGGATGGGGGTGATCTCGAACGGAGACAGGCTTTGCCTGCTTTCGGTCGCGAGGTTGTCCGGCATGTCCTCGGCGATGAACCCGACGTGCTGCCTGAAAATCTTCTCCCCTTTGTAATCGTATTTGACCGGGGCCAGCTGATCCAGGGTCGCCATCGCTTCGTCGGTGGACAGCGGACGGATGTTGTCCTTCAACGCGCGCGAACACGCCATCTCGAGTGTGAACGCCTCCCATGCCTGCTTGTTCGGACCGCCGTAAACACTCCCGTCGGGGCGCACGCCGAGATAGGGGGCGCCGGTGTGAGCGGTCCTGATCCAGACTTTGCCTCCGACCCCTATGCTTCCGCCGATGGTCACGTTGCCCGCGATGTTCAGGACGCCGGGCTGCAGGACCATCTGCTCGGCGTTCTTGATCCTGAACCTGATGTCGACGGGCGAATTGATGAATGTCCTGCCGGTCTCGGCTCCGGTGCCCACGAGCAATGCGTAATTGGATGCGTCGCTCTGGGCCATCGTGTTCAGGCCGATGAAAGCGTAGCCCCCCTCGTTGGCGGGCCATGGTCCCATCGTCAACGCGCCGGCTTTCACCCGCCCGTTCACGTCGAGCCGTTCGCCCGCGGCGCCCCCGGCCACGCCGACGCCGACCCTGCCGGCCTTGTCGATGGTGAGCGCGGTCAGGCCGAGGTCGGGGTTGATGAACGAAAAGACCGAATCGGCACGTACCCCGACGTCCCAGTAAGAGCCGCCGTTGCTCCTGCCCATGCGGATCGACGCGCGCTGCTGCCCGTTCATCCAGACCACGTGCGGGTTGTGGAGCATGATGCCTTCAGCCCCGCCTTCGCCGATCGTCACGTACTGGGTGTTGCCGTCGCCCCACAGATTGGTCGTTTTCACGACCAGCCGGTCCCACGCGCCGGCGCCCCCGGTGCGCACGTCCAGCATGCCGCCGGGCGCGTTCGCGCCGGGTCCTATGCCGACCTTGCCCTTGAACCATGCGTTTCCGGTCCCGGCCTCTACGAAAGCGTCGGCCGTGCTCTCGCCCAGATAGACTTTCTGCCCAGCGGGAGCGCCGAGGGCAAGCGACTTTGCGCCGTCTTCTCCCGAGAACAGCCCGGGCATCCCCCATGCGGCGCCGACCCTGAGCCGACCGGCATTCTCGGCAGTGGGATACACGTTCCCGTTGACGAATACGGGGCCGTTCACGCTCAGCCGATAGCCGCCCGGCGCCACGGTGCCGACCCCGACGTTGCCGCTCGCCTGGTCGATGAAAAGCTTGCTGTTGCCGTCCGCGTCCCCGATGTTCCAGCCGGGTTTGGCCGTGGCGGGATTGGCCGGATCGCTGCGCGGGTTGAGGCTGAGCGTCCACGCCGCCTTGGGATCGGCGAAATTCCTGTAGAAGTTGATCGCCTTCTTCTGACTGGTATTGTCGCCGTCGGCCTCGATGCTCAAAGGCTCGTTCGGGGGCTTCGCGAAGCCATCGTCTTTCTGGTTGAGCGTGCCGTCGATCAGGTCCGCGAAGTTGCTCGCGGTCGGAACGGCGTTTTTGACGAAGTACGACTTCAGCGCTTTGCGATCCGGTTTTTTGATGTCCATGACGTCTCCTTCGAGCGGGGTGGTCGGTTGAACAGCTTTCGTTGGCGGAATCCCGGGTGGTGAGCTCTATGGGGTCGACGCGACGATGAAGTCGAGACCGACTCTCATGTAGTCGATGCCGCGGAAGTCTTCGACG
>JAQGNC010000063.1 GCA_028292065.1 Betaproteobacteria bacterium | reverse complement strand
CGGCCAGCGCCGGCACGAAGCGGTAGGCCGCTGTCCCGCGGCACCGCTGCGATGATTTCAGCTTGTGAGGATGCGGGGTAACTCTGCGGTAGCTCGCAAAACTGCGCTAAAGTATCGGCACCGTAGTCGCTTACGCGACGTATTCGATAGCCGCCGCCCCCCAACAACATCGGTCGACGCCCACCCCGGCGTCCAACCGGCAAGTCGATGCCGATCTTCCTTCTTACCCCACGCGATCTTGGCGCGCCGGACTGGCGCAATAGCACGGTCCGCGAGCCAGTCCAGGTAGAAGCGGTCGACCAACTGGCGGCGCGGCGCCGCGCGGCATTTTTCTTTTCGACTGCGGCTGACGTGTCGCATGGACAGGTCACAGGCTCGATACCCTGGCATCAGGGCGGCCTCGTCTCTGTGCGCGTCGTTGGCGAACCCGATCCCGCCGTGAAGCTCATACTCGCGGGTGACGTGCCCGATACGCTGTAAATCGATGCCGGGAGATTCAATGCAGAGCGCGTGCGCAAAAGTATTCAGGCTCATCAAAGCATCGTGCGCGGGCGCCGCCCTGCTCGTGCCGGCGCACGGCGCGTTCGCCAACGCGGCACCGCAATCGACCGCCGTCGTCGTCGCCGCCGGCACATCAGCCAAGCGAACCGCGCCCCGGCCTCAAGCCGCTGCGCGCACGATCTCGCGCGCAGACGCCCCGGTCGTCACGGTGACCGGCACCGCACCGGGCCAGGCCGGCTACGTGCACTACTTCGTGATCACCGGTCCTGACGGCGAGCCTGAAAGCCAGGTCGGCATCGAGCTTCAGGGTGATCTCATCGCGTGGTCGTTCCCGCAGATCGGCGTGGTGGTGTCGCCGTTCATGCGCCGTGGATCGATGACGACCCCGAGCGGCAACGCGTACGAAGTCGAGCATCTGTACGGCATCCGCCCCTTGCCCGATGACCGATCGATGCGGGTCCTGCAGCAGGCGCTCTCGTCCCGCGTGAAGGGGTGGCTCGATGACAAGACGCCGTACTGCGACGAGGAAACGCCGTCGAATGAGATGTGCGTGAGTTGCCTCGGATTCGCGTTGCGCGTGCTGTATCCGGGCGCAGGTCCGATATTGCCTAGCCTTCCTGCCGACTTCAAAAGCGCGCGCCGGAACGCCTACTCGACCGAAGACCTCCTGCTGTACCTCACCGGCGTTCCCGTCGATGCGCCGACCCAGTCGCGCCTGAAGCGTATAGCCGCGCTCACGGTACCCGAGGCGATGCGCGAAGAGCTTGTGCGCATCTCAGGTGAGGTCGACGCGATACGCGCAGCGGCCGCAGCGAAGCCGCCGGTCAAGAGCGCAACCGAGCGCCCGGTAAGCGTCGACCTGCCCAAGCGCGTGCTGAGCCGCCGCCGCTCCTGAGCGAAAAAACTAACGCGAGTCGCCGGATGCCTGTTGGCAAACTCCACCGTCACGGCTTTACCGAGCAGGACGCCGCCCGCTTTGCGGGTTAGCGCGATGCACGCCGCGTCGGCACGCGGCCGAAAGCCGCTGTCGATGGGAGAGCCTTACTCGGTGGGCGTGTCGCCCGTGTCGATGACGTCCTTCGCGTTGAAAGGTACGCCCAGGAGTGGCCCGCCCTTCGCGCCGCGATCGCGTAACCGCGCTTCTTCAATGATCCGGTCCGGATCGGTACTGCCAGGCCTGAACGTCGCGTTCAGCGATGCGTTCGAGACGCGCTTTTGGTGACAGCCTCGCATGTGGTCGTGCCCGCACGTACCGCGGCCACGATTTCAGACGCAGTCAGCTCATTCAGCCTGTTCGGCAGTTTCGCTTCTGCCCTCACGCCCCGTCGCCGGCGTTCCCGTATTTCGTCAGTCCCGCGCCGGAGAGATAGAGCTCCTCCAGTTGCCGCTGTTTCTCGAGGCCCTCGCCGTCGGGACCCACGTCGGGTGTCGGGTAGGGGCGATCCTTGCGACTCGCGACGAAGTCCTCCCACGCCGCGATACCGCGCGAGTTGAACTCCTGCATGAAGTCCCACAGCGCCGCCCATGTCACATGATGTGTAAAGCCCGGATACCACGCGATGTTCACGCCGAGCGCGAGGTGCTCGTCCAGCCCGAGATAGCGCGGAAGCTTACCTTTCATGAATGAGAAAGGTCCTTGAACGACAGCGCGTGCGCGCGCGATCTCGTCGATCGAATGCGGCGATTCGAGCTGCACCCAATCGACGCCCGCCTCTTCCTTGTAAGCCTTCAGCCGCACCAGCGCTTCCTCGAGCCCGCCGTTCGCAGCGTCGCGCGCGTAGCACTGGGCCATCACGACGAAGTTCGGATCGAGCTCGTTTCGCATGTCGACGGCCGCCCTATAGCGTGCGATGGCCTGCGGGAGCGGAACGATTTCCATGCCGGCGCTCTGCGTCTTACGCTTGCCTTCGATCGGCTGGTCGTCGATACGGATACCGGAAATACCCGCGCGTATGCACTCGCGCACCATGCGGCGCACCGCCATTACGCCGCCGTGTCCGGTGTCGCCGTCCATCATCACGGGGTAGCTGACTGCCTGCGCGATCCACGCGGCGA
>JAQGNC010000055.1 GCA_028292065.1 Betaproteobacteria bacterium | reverse complement strand
AAGTTCGGCTGCGGTCTCGGCCAGTGCGGCGCGTGCACCGTGACGGTCGACGGGCGCGCGGTGTTCTCGTGCATCACGCCGATCGCAGCCCTGCCGGGGCGCAAGATCAGGACGATCGAAGGGCTCGGCAGTATCGACAACCCGGGACCGGTGCAGCGCGCGTTCATCGAAGAGTAGGCGGCGCAGTGCGGTTACTGCATTCCGGGAATGATGATGCGCGCGCAGGCGCTGCTCGACGCCAACCCGTCGCCATCCAAAGCGGAGATCCTCCGGCACATGAACACCAACCTGTGCCGGTGCGGAACGCACATGCGGATCGTGCGCGCGGTCGAGCGCGCCGCAGGCTTCATGCGTGAATCGAACGGTAAAGGAGGCAACGCTCGATGAACGACACGCCGCCTTCCACACTGAGCCGCCGCGAGTTTCTCGCGCGAGGCGGCGCGCTCGTCGTGAGCTTCTCGCTCGCGCCCGCGCTCCTGAATGCCGCCGAGCCGCAGAACATCGGCGCGCAGCCCAAACCGGCGCCACAGCTTCCGGGAAGCCTCAAAAGTGCGCCGATGCTCGACTCGTGGATCCGCATCGACGCCGACGGCAAGATCACGCTCTTCACCGGCAAAGCCGAGCTCGGGCAAGGCATCAAGACCGCGCTGCTCCAGGTCGCCGCCGAAGAGCTCGTCGTCGACCCGCGCACGATCACGCTGGTCACCGCGGACACCGGGCGCACGCCGAACGAGGCCTATACCGCGGGAAGCCAGTCGATGCAGGACAGCGGCACCGCGATCCTTCACGCATCGGCGCAGGTGCGCGCGATACTCGTCGGGCTCGCGTCGCAGCGCCTCAACGTGCCCCCCGCGGACTTGACGGTGCACCTCGGCGTCATCCGTGCGAAGGACGGCCGCAACATGACTTACGGCCAGCTCGTCACCGGCGAGACCCTGCACGTCAACGCGAATGCGGAATCTCCGCTGCGCGATGCGAAGACCACTCGGGGCGTCATGGGCAAGTCGATGCATCGCGTCGACATTCCCGCGAAAGTGACCGGTGCCGCGATCTATGTGCAGGACCTGCGGCTGCCGACGATGGTCCACGCGCGCGTCGTGCGTCCGCCGAGTTACGGGGCGCAACTTTTGTCGATCGCCCACTCCAATCTGGAGAAGATGCCGGGCGTGCTCAAGGTGGTGCGCAACGGCAATTACCTCGCGGTCATCGCCGAGCGCGAATACCAGGCGGTGCTGGCCATGCGTGCACTCGCGAAAAGCGCGAAGTGGGAAGAGCGCGCCGTGCTGCCGCCGCCGAACGATCCCTACGGCTATTTCCAGCGCCTGCCCAGCGAAGACGCGGTGAACCTCGGAGGCCCCGCGGAAACGGCGATCGGCCCCGGAGTCATCAGCGCGACTTATCGCAGACCGTATCTCATGCACGCATCGATCGGCCCCTCGTGTGCGGTCGGTCTCGTCGCGGACGGCATGGTGACCGTGTGGTCTCACACCCAGGGCGTGTATCCGCTGCGCGACGCCATCGCCGAAATGCTGCGCACCCCGCCCGATCGCGTGCGCGTGATCCACATGGAAGGCTCGGGATGCTACGGACAGAACGGCGCGGACGACGCGGGTGCGGACGCCGCGCTGCTCGCGTCAGCGCTGCCCGGAAGACCGGTGCGCGTGCAATGGATGCGTGAAGACGAGCACACCTGGGAGCCCTACGGCTCGATGATGATCTCGACTGCGCGCGCCAAGCTCGACGCGGGAAGAATCGTCGAGTGGCAATACGACCTGTGGAGCAACACCCACAACCTGCGCCCGGGACCCGCGGGCAACCTGTCGACCGGGCAAACCCTCGAGCAGCCGTTCGCGCCCGCGGCGCCCAAAGAGCTGCCGCTGCCCAATGGCGGCGGAAACCGCAACGCCATCCCGATCTACACCCTGCCCAACGCGCGGGTGGTCGATCACTTCATCCCGCAGATGCCGCTGCGCGTGTCGGCCCTGCGCGCGCTCGGCGCCTATCACAACGTCTTCGCGGTCGAGAGCTTCATGGACGAGCTCGCGCTCGCCGCGAAGATCGATCCGGTCGAGTTCCGTCTGCGACATCTCGACGATCCTCGCGCGCGTGACGTCATCGCGGCGTGTGCCGAGCGCTTCGGCTGGAGCCGCTTCCAGAAGCAGCGCGGCCGCGGGCGCGGTTTCGGCTTCGCACGATACAAGAATCACGCGTCGTATCTCGCGATCGCAATCGAGATCGACGTCGACCGCGAAAGCGGGCTCATCCGCCCGATCCGCGCCGTCGCCGCGATCGACAGCGGCGAAGCCGTGAATCCCGACGGCATCCGCAACCAGACTGAAGGCGGAATCATCCAGTCGCTGAGCTGGTCGCTCTACGAAGCGGTGAGCTTCGATACCCGGCGCATCACGAGCCGCGACTGGAGCACGTATCCGATCATGCGCTTCTCGAACGTCCCGGAATCGATCGACGTGCACATCATCTCGCGCCCGGGGTCTCCCTTCCTCGGCGCGGGTGAAGCGGCGCAGGGGCCGACGGCCGCGGCACTGTCGAACGCGGTCGCGAATGCGATCGGCGTTCGGCTGCGGGAGCTGCCGTTCACGCGGGCGCGGGTCAAAGGCGCCGTCGGGGTTTGACCCTCGCGCGGTTTTGAAGTGCGTCGGCGACAAGAACACAAGCAAAGCCTATACACGTCCTACTCTTTGCTGCTCGCAGCCACGTGCGACAACTCCCCGCGAACGAACATGTATCCGTACACCGCAAGCGCGCCGCAGACGAGCGCGGCGAGGTTGACGCCGAACGCCTGCAGCTTCTCTACAGGGCTCTCGTCGAAGCCGAAGACGAGCGAAATACCCATCCACGCGGGGATGAGGCCGACCTGCGACGCGGCGGCGAGGCCGATGAGCTCGCGGCGCCCGACGTCGTCGGCAGTCGCGAGCGAGGCTGCGACGCCGATCGCGAACGAGAACGCGAGCCCCGCGATCATCGGCGGAAACTTGTCGAACACCATCGGCGGATCGGCGGCGAGCGCGACGGCGACACCGCCGCCGAAGATCAGCAGGACCGCAGCGACCAGCGCGACCACGCCATGGCGCACGAGCTCCCATTGCCCCGTGAGCGCACCGAACCCGCACGCGAGCACGAGCGGCGTGAACGGGAGGAAAAGCAGGCCGCCGATCATGATGAGCGGGTTGTCCTCGATCATTCCGTAGGAGAGCAGGAGCGCGCTGATGAACACTCTCAGCACGAAGCTGTAGGTCACGTGTGTGAACTGCCATAGCTCCTGGTCGATGTCGGTCACCGGCGCCGGAACCGGCCGCGTGATTTCGCGCGTGCGCGTCGCTTTCAGGATCGAGCGCGGCTCGCGAATCTCGATCGTGTAGTGCTCGCGGTCGAAGAAAGGCGCGGCGATCACGGCATCGACGAACGCTTTGGCGCGAGGCGTCGATATCTTGACGTCGACCGCTTCGCGCGGCTGCGGCTCGGTGCCGGGCTTCTGCTGGCTGACCTGCTGCAGCGTCACATCCGGAGCACCCTGCTCGAACGCGATACGCGCGATGTCGGCCCCCTTGCCTTGCGGCACGCTTACTTTGACCAGACGCATCATGACTCCTCGAACGTATTGCACCGCACGTGCAACGGCCGTGCCCCGCGCGCTCGATGGGCACATCGCTTGCACCCGCCCATCGCATCGCTGCGGTGACATCGAGCGCCTGAATGCGGCGAAGTCGGAGCATCGGCGAGGCGCAACCTCCGGCGTCCTATCCCTGATCGCGCACTCATGACCGTCGACTTCCCGGGCCCCGAGCGCAGGGTCACCGAAAGCGCCACCCACGCCGAGCTCCAGGCGTGCGTGCGCGATCTGATGCGCCTGCTCTCGCTCCCGGCGATGTGGAACGGCAGGGATCCGGACACGATCCTGCGCCTGCTGTGCGAGGCGCTCGAAGCCGCCCTCTCGCTCGAGGCGTGTTACGTCTGTGCGCGCTTCGCGCCGGCCGAGCCGCTCACGTGCGTGCTGCGCATCCGCGGCGCTTTCGTCGACGCGGCGAATCCCGCATGGCGCTGCCTGGTCGACGCCGCGGGACGCCCGCACAGCGGTCCGCCCAGCATGATCGACGACACGCCGATCGGCGCACTGCGCATGGTCAGCTACGACATGGGCTATTTCGGCGAAGGCTCGGTCTGCGTGGCCTCGTGCGACCCCGATTTTCCGACGACGACGCAGGCGCTGGTGCTGCAGGCGGCGGTCACCCTCGCAGCGAGCGGGCTGCAGTCGGCGCGGCTGATGCGCGAGAAAGAAAACGCCAGGCGCGGCCGCGAAGAATTTCTTGCGCTGCTCGGCCACGAGCTGCGCAACCCGCTCGCGCCTATCGTCACCGCGATCGATCTCATCAAGCTGCGCACCCGCGCCGAGCTTCCGCTCGAGCTCGAGATCATCGATCGACAGGTCGCAAGGCTCACGCACCTGGTCGACGAGATGGTCGACATGTCGCGCCTGGGCCGCGGCAAGATCGCGCTTGCGAAAGAGCCGGTGGAGATCAGCGCAGTCGTCGCGAAAGCCGTCGAGCGCATGAGACCGTTACTCGAGCAGCGCCGGCATACGCTGCGCGTCGAAGGGGGGACGTCCGGGCTCGTCGTCGACGGCGATCCGGTGCGGCTCGCGCAGATCGTGCGGCATCTGCTCGACAACGCGGCGAAGTACACCGACCCCGGCGGACAGATCACGGTCGCCGCGTGGCGCGAAGACGGCGACATCAAGCTCTCGGTAACGGACAACGGCATGGGTGTAGACGCCGAAGTGCTTCCGCATCTCTTCGATCGCTTTCCGAACGTTCCCACGAACGCCGAGCGCGCCCCCGGCGGGCTGGGCATCGGCCTCTCCATCGTCAAGAGGCTCGTCGAGCTGCACGGCGGCGCGGTCGCGGTGTCGAGCGAAGGTCGCGGGCACGGCAGTGAGTTCGTCGTGACGCTGGCCGCGCACGAGCGCGCGGAACCCGCGAAACCAGACGAGACGGCGCCGCGCGAGGCTGTCGCGTTCCGCAGGGAGCGCGTCGTGGTCGTCGACGATAACCGCGATGCCGCCGAGCTCGTCGGCGAGGTGCTCTCCTCGGCCGGTCACGACGTCTCGGTCGCGCACGATGCGCTGCAGGCGCTGTCGCTGATCGCGCGAGTGAAACCCGGCGTGGTCGTGCTCGACATCGGGCTTCCGGTCATGGACGGTTACGAGCTCGCGGGCCGCATCCGCGAAGAGTTCGGCGAGAACTCACCGCGGCTGGTGGCGGTCACCGGTTTCGGCCTCGACGAAGACCGCGCCCGCAGCCGCGACATCGGCATCGACACGCACCTGGTGAAGCCGGTGGATGTGCAGAAGCTGATCGAGGCGGTCGGGGCCGCGTCGGGGCGGTAACGCTAGCGCCCTGAAGCAAACCGGGGTCTGACCCCAAGAAGCCGGGGTCAGACCCCTCTGTCCGGTTCGCTCCGCGCGCCGAAGCGCGAACCATCACTCCGCCTTGATATTCGCCGCCGCCACCACTTTCAGCCAGCGCTCGTACTCCTTGCGGATGCGGTCGTTGAACTGCGCGGGGGTGCCGCCCGACGGGACCATGCCCTGCTGCTCGAGATTCTTCTTCATGTCGGGCTGCTCGAGCGCCTTGTTGAGCGCGCCGTTGATGCGGTCGATGATCGGCTGCGGCGTGCCGCGCGGCGCCATCGCGCCGAACCACAGCTCGACCTGATAGCCCGGGAGCGTCTCGCCGAGCGTCGGCACGTTCGGCAGCGAATACCAGCGCTTGGCCGTGGTGACCGCGAGCGCGCGCAGCTTGCCGGAGCCCACGTGCGGAACGACCGGCAGCAGGCTGCCGACGATCACCGGAACCTGGCCCGACAGCAGATCGCCCATCGCCGCGCCGGTGCTCTTGTACGGCACGTGCACCATCCTGATCTTCGCCATGTTCAGGAAAAGCTCGGTCGACAGGTGCGTGATGCTGCCGATGCCGGTAGACGCGTAACTCAGCCCACCTTTGGTCTCGCGGGCCAGCGCGATCAGCTCCTTCGTCGTCCTCGCCGGCAGTGAAGGATGCGCGGTCAGGACGAAAGGGGTGTAGCCGAACTCGTGCACCGCGACGATGCTGTTGATCGGATCGAACGACGGTTTGTTGAGCGCGGAAGTCGCGGAGAAGCTTCCGGACATCATCATGATCGTGTAGCCGTCGGGCGGCGCTTTGGCCGCGAGCTCCATGCCGATGAGACCGCCTGCGCCGCCGCGGTTGTCGACGATGAACTGCTGCCCGAGGGCTTCCGAGAGCTTCTGCGAAAACTGGCGCGCGGTGATGTCGCTGCCGCCGCCCGGCGCGAACGGCACGATCACCCGCACGACCTTGGACGGATACTGCTGACTGTGGGCGGGCGCCGTCATGCCGAGAAGCGCGCACGTGACGGCACCTGCGAGGGCGCTCGCGCGCCGGATGGCCGATTTCATTTCCGTTCCTCCTCCTTGTTATGGCGCTTGCGGGTTTTCACCCGCAGCCGCGAAAGAATATCACGCTGCCCTGTTAACGCTTCGGTCGGGGCTTCGGCGTACCTCGCGCGTCCGCGGCGTTCCTCGCGATGACGCGTCCTGCTATCCTCTCGCCGCACCTACCCTCACACGAACCGCAGGAGATCGATCATGGCCGTTTCCGCACCGAACCCGCTGAAGGAGATGCTGCTCGCCGACAAAGTCGCGCTCGGCATGAACGTGCGGCTCGCGCGCTCCGGCGACATCGCGCGCATCGCGAAGACGACCGGACACGACTTTCTGTTCATAGACTGCCAGCATTCTCTGTTCAACGTCGAGACCGTCGGCCACATCGCACAGGCCGCGCTCGGCGTGGGCATCTCACCGCTCGTGCGCGTGCGCAGCTGCGACGATCCCGACACGCAGGTGCTGCTCGACAACGGCGTCACCGGCATCGTCTTTCCCGACGTGAACAACGCGGACGAAGCGAAGCGCGCGGTCAATCGCGCGAAGTTCCCGCCGATCGGCAAGCGCTCGGTCGGCGGCGGCTACCCGATTTTCGACTTCAGGCCGATGAATACCGCCGACGCGGTTCCTGCACTGCAGGAGAACACGCTCGTCGTGTGCATGATAGAAACGAGCGAAGGGCTGGACAACGTCGAAGCGATCGCAGCGGTCGAAGGCGTCGACGTGATCCACGTCGGGTCGAACGACCTGCTCGCCGCCCTCGGCCGCCCGGGAACTTTCGGCAGCCCCGAGCACATCGCGGCGGTGGACAAGGTGATCGCGGCTGCGAAGAAACACGGCAAGGTCCCCGGCGTCGGCGGCGACCGCAACATCGAGCGCCAGGTCGATTTCATCCGCAAAGGCTGCCGCTTCATCACGACCAACAGCGAGATCGCTTTCATCCTCGCGGAAGGTTCGCGCGTGACGAGGGAACTGCGCAAGGCGATGGAGTGATGTGTGAGGGATGAGGGATGAGGGATGAGGGATGAGGGACAGGGGGAGCGTCACGTGGCATGGTTCAACGGAGTGAATGATGGACATCGAGATCGTCGAAGTGAGAACCATAAACCCCGCGCTCGTCGCGAGCATCGCGAAGCTCCTGCCTCAGCTCTCCTCGTCGGCAGTGGCGCCTTGCGCCGAACACGTAGCGCGCGTCGTTGCAGCGCCCGGCACCACACTGCTCGTCGCCCGTGAGCGCAGCGATGCGCAGACGATCGTCGGCATGCTCACACTCGTCGTGTTCACGATACCGAGCGCAGTGCGCGCGCAGATCCACGACGTGGTGGTCGACGCGTCGGCGCGCGGCGCGGGCGTTGCCGAGAAGCTCACGCGGCACGCGCTCGCGCTCGCGCGGGCCAAAGGCGCGAGCCGGGTGGACCTGACTTCGCGGCCTGCGCGCGAAGCGGCGAACCGGCTTTATCCGCGAGTGGGATTCAAGCGGCACGAGACGAACGTGTATCGGTATACGTTCGAGGATGAAGCTCACGACGGCGTCTGACGCCTGAGAGCACACCGGGGTCAGACCCCAAAGAGCCGGGGTCTGACCCCATCCCTGGGGTCTGACCCCGGCTTTTTGGGGTCAGACCCC
>JAQGNC010000366.1 GCA_028292065.1 Betaproteobacteria bacterium | reverse complement strand
CTGCCTCAGGCGCTCTGGAGAGTTGCCGTTCTTCGGAAATACGATGACGCCGGCTGCTTTGGCTTGCACGTCCACCGCTCCAGGCGGGATCGTATCGATCGGATAGAAAGGCAGCCACACGCTCGGCGCTTTCGGACCGAGCCACCGCAGGAAAAAGGCACTGTGCTCCGCATACGCGTAGACATTTACCGAATTGCCGAAATACTGCACGTGCCGCGCGGGCAGATACGCGGGCACATCACCGTAGATGCGGACGAAAGGGATGCCTGCCTGCGCCCAGCGGCTCGTCGCCGCGCCATTTCCCACCTCGTGTAGCTCGCCGACGCCGAAGTGGGACATCGCGAACCACACCGGTTCCGCGCTGGCCGCCTCGAGCGCGCGCTGCCAGCCCCGCTCGCGTACGTCGATGATCACGACCTCGCTACAGTGCGGCCGCAGCGGCGCCAGCAGTTCGAGCATGCCTTCTTTCAGGGCATCGCCCTGGCTGGCCGAAAGCAACGCGATGATCCGGCCGCCGCGGGCGTAACGAAGCGTGGACGGCGGTGCGCTCGCGGCGACCGCAGGTGCCCCCTCCGGCGCGCGTCGGCGCGGTTTGGGGGCGAGCGATTTCAGGAACGATAGAAACAAAGGCTCGCCTGTACTGTTGAAGACGTTTGTCGATGTCGTGCGAGAGGCGTGCGACGCCGAAGTTTACCGCGGAAGCCGCACGACCGACGGTGCCGCAACCGTGATCGGCGGCACGTGCCGTGTTGTGCGAAGCGCCGCAACCGCTGTAGCATCGATCGCTCCTCACGCCGCCCGACCGAAACCCCTCCGATGACCCCTCGCACCCTGTTCGACAAGATCTGGCAGCAGCACGTGATCGCCTCGCGCGAAGGCGAATCGCTGCTGTACGTCGACCGCAACTTCGTCCACGAAGGCGCTTTCCACGCGTTCTTCGCGCTCGCGAAGGAAGGCCGCAAAGTGCGCAGGCCGCGGCAGACCTTCGCGACCGCCGATCACTACGTGCCGACCGTCGGTCGCGAGCACGGCCTCGCAGGCGTAATCGATCCCGAGATCCGAGGCATGATCGAGCTCCTCGAGCACAACGCGCGCGAGAACGGGCTGCTGCACCTGGGAATCGACGATCCGCGGCAGGGCATCGTTCACGTCGTCGGCCCGGAGCTCGGGATCACCCAGCCCGGGCTCACGATCACCTGCGGCGATTCCCACACGTCGACTCACGGTGCATTCGGCGCGCTCGCGTTCGGCATCGGCGCGTCGCAACTGAAGCAGATCCTCGCGACCCAGTGCCTGTGGCAGAAGAAACCGAAGACCTTGCGTGTGGTCGTCGACGGCACGCTGGTCGCGGGTGTAGGCGGTAAAGACATCATCCTGGCGATCATCGCGAAGATCGGCACCGCCGGTGCGACCGGGCACACGATCGAGTTCGCAGGCTCCGCGATACGCGCCCTGTCGATGGAAGGCCGGCTCACGGTGTGCAACATGGCGATCGAAGCGGGCGCGCGCGCCGGCATGATCGCGCCCGACGACACGACCTTCCGCTATATCGAAGGCCGCGAGCTCGCGCCCCAGGGCGCCGACTGGGATCGCGCACTCCAGTGGTGGCGCACCCTGCCGAGCGACGAAGGCGCGTCGTTCGACCGTGAGGTCCATCTGGGCGGGAGCGCGCTCGAGCCGACGATCACGTGGGGCACGAGCCCCGAAGAGGCGCTGCCGGTGTCCGCACAGGTACCGGCACCCGGCGAGATGGCGGGCGCGGACAAGCGCGAACACGCGATAAGTGCGCTCGCTTACATGGGGCTCACGCCCGGCATGGCGCTGACCGACATCGTGATCGACCGCGCCTTCATCGGCACGTGCACCAACGGGCGCATCGAAGACCTGCGCGCCGCCGCGGCGATCCTCAAAGGGCGCAAAGCGGTGGTCCCGGCGTGGGTCTCGCCGGGCTCGTCGCAGATCAAGCGTCAGGCCGAAGCGGAGGGGCTGGACAGGATATTCACCGAGGCAGGTTTCGAATGGCGCGCGTCGGGGTGCTCGGCGTGCGCCGCGATGAACGGCGACATCGTTCCCGCAGGCATGCGCTGCGCCTCGACCTCGAACCGCAACTTCGAAGGCCGGCAAGGCAAAGGCGCCCGCACCCACCTGATGAGCCCGGCGATGGTCGCAGCCGCGGCGGTGACGGGGCGGATCACGGACGTGCGGACGTTGCTGTAAAGACTATCAACCACGAAGGACACGAACGAAGGCATGAACTACGGTGGTCATCGCGAGGAGCCGCGGCAGCGCGACGTGGCGATCCCGTGGCGCACGTCCGACCCCTTTCACGAGCGCCTCGTGATTGCTTCGCCGCACCGCGCCTCGCAATGACAGTACTGGTTCGCCCTCGTACGCCGTTTCGATTTTGACTTTCCTTTGCGTCCTTCGCGTCCTTCGCGTTAAAGCTTTGCTTTTCCTTAGTGCCCCTTCGTGTCCTTCGTGGTAAATGGTTTTAACAAGGCACCGACATGCAACCCTTCACCACACTCACCGCCGTCGCCGCACCCCTGGCCATCGCCAACTGCGACACCGACAAGGTCATCCCCGCGCGCCTGCTGCGGAAGCTCCGCGCGCCGCCTCACGGCTACGCGCCGTATCTCTTCTACGACATGCGCTTCGACGCGCAAGGCGGCGAGCGCCCCGAGTTCGTCCTGAACCAGCCTGCGTACCGCAACGCCGGCATCATCGTCGCGGACGTGAACTTCGGCTGCGGGTCCTCGCGCGAAGGCGCGGTCTACGCGATGATGGACCACGGCATCCGCTCGGTGATCGCGCCGTCCTTCGGCGACATCCACTACGCGAACGAGATCCAGAACGGCATGCTGCCGGTGATCCTGCCGGAAGACACGTGCCGCAAGCTGCGTGAGCAGCTACACGCGAAACCGGGCGCGGAGCTCTCGATCGACCTCGAAGCCCAGACCGTCACCGACCCCGCAGGCGAGTCGCATCGCTTTCAGATCGATGCGATCTACAAGGAGCGCCTCCTGAAAGGCCTCGACGAAGTCGGCCTCGTGCTCGAGCACCTGCCGGAAATCGAAGCTTTCGAGAAGAAGCATCACAGCGAGCACGGGTGGCTGGCGTAAGCCGGGTTTGTAGCGCAGGCGCCCTCGCCTGCAGCAGTGTTTTTGTCGCTTGCGGCGCACGCGGCGATCGGCGGCTGGCGAGGCGCCTCCGCTACGTGTCCAGCCCACGCCGCAGCGGCTAAACCGTCAGCGGCTCGCTGTCGAGCGGCGCGAACAAGCCGTGCCGCGCGTGCTCCTTGAAGTGCTGCTCGCGCGGAAGCACGATCGAGCACGAGCGCACGTGCTGCTCCGCCGGGTCGAGGGCGGGCAGGCGATGGCCGAGGCGATTGTCCTCGGCGGCCTTGAGCAGCGTCCTGCGCATCCGAACCACGCCCAGATCGGTCGGGCACAGGTGCTCGCGCGAGCGGTCCTGCACCGGCCCCATCGATTCCTGCAGCGATGCGTCCTGCATGCCGATGCCTTCGACGCCTGAGAAGTGAATGCCCGCTTTCTGCGCCGCGCGGTCCATCAGGTAGTCGTTGCTCTTGTTCGCGGCCGGGATGAAAGTGCCCGGCACGTATTTCACGTGGATGCCTGCGCCGTCTTTCATCGCCGTGACTTCCGCTTCGGTGAGCGCGCGGCTGGGGTGATAGTTGATGCTCCACGACCAGGTGTGCTCGTCGTCGATCGGCACCCACGCGTGCGCGCCGAGCGGGTGGCCCGCGCGCGGCGGGATGATCGTGTACCACGGCACGATGTACGGCGTGATGCGCCAGTAGTACGAATCGGCTTCGGCTTTCCTGCGCGCGCCGATGAGGAGACCGCCTTCGAAATCGACGATGTCGAACTGCGGCATCGTGTCACCGGCGTTGTATTCGTTGCCTTTGCTGCCGACGAAAAGGGGATCGCGCTTCAACGCGCCGCCGTGCAGGAAAGTGACGTGCGACGAATCGATGCCGCCTTCGAGCGCCTGGAGGTAGTTGCACTCCTGGTAGCGCTTGGACACGAAGCGGCGCTCGGCAGGCACCTTGACCCATTCGAGCGCGGGAGGCTCGGGCTTGAGCTCGGGCGGTCCCATGTAAGTCCAGACGAGGTCCCCGGCTTCGATGCACGGATACGCCTTCAGCTTCATGCGAGAGCGCATCGGGCCGTTATCGCCTTCCGAAGGGAGATCGACGCACTGCCCGGTGACGTCGTATTTCCAGCCGTGATAGGGGCATCTCAGCCCGCATTCTTCGTTGCGGCCGAACCAGAGCGACACACCGCGATGCGCGCAGAACTCGTCGATGAGGCCGATGCGACCTGCGGTGTCGCGAAAAGCGACGAGACGCTCGCCGAGCAGCTTCACGCGCACCGGCGGGCAGTCGGGCTCGGGCAGCTCCCACGCGTGGAGCGCGGGGATCCAGTAGCGCCGGAACAGGTCGCCCATCAGGGTTCCCGGCCCGACTTTCGTCAGGGCGTCGTTCTGTTCTTGCGTGACCATGATTCCTCCTCCGCTTTCAGTGCCACGGCATCAGCGAGGCGTGGATCACATCGGGAACGCCGTGGCCGCCGACCGACTTGATCGCGAGGTCGACCTCGTCGAGCCCGAACCGGTGAGTGGTGACTTTCTCGAGCGGGAAGCGTCCCGACGCGAGCTGCCGCAGCGCGAGCTCGCACGCCTGGTAGCTGTGACCGCGCGCGCTTTTCAACGTGATGAACTTGAGCGTCATGCGCGCCAGCGGGAAATCGGGGAACTGCGCGATCTCGCCTTGCACGACCATCGTCCCGCCCTTGCGCTTCAACGCTTCGATGCCGAGCAGCACCGGCGAGGTTCCCGCGCCCGCGGTGCAGTCGAGCGCGACGTCGACGCCTCTGCCGCCGGTGATCTCCATGATGCGCGCGAGCGGGTCTTCCTTCTGCACGTCGATCACGTAATCGGCGCCGAGCTGCTTCGCGACCTCGAGGCGCGCGGCGTCCTTCGACGTGCCGGTCACGATGATGAGCGAAGCGCCCGCCTGTTTGCACACCACGGTCTGCGACAGCCCCTGTTGTCCCGGGCCCTGGATGAGCACGCTGGAATCGTAACCGACCCCGCCGTCGAAGAGCGACCACTCCACCCCGTTGGCCATCGGCGTCACCAGCCCGGCGAGCTCGGGTGTCACGCCCTGCGGCACGTAGTGCACGACCGCGTTCCACGGCAGGTAGACGTATTGCGCGAAACCGCCCCACAGGTGCGGCGCCTTCGCAGCCGACGTATAGCCGTAGCGGATCGCGTCGGGGTTATGGCGCCAGTCGGTGTTCTCGCAGTGCCGGTACTGGCCCTGGTGGCACCACTCGCACTTGCCGCACGAGACGTAATGCTCGACGAAGACGAGGTCGCCTTCCCTGAAGCCTTTGCGCCGCGTGAACTCGCGACCCGCTTTCGCGATGGTGCCGATGTTCTCGTGGCCCATGATCACCGGCTCGTCGGAAGGCGGCGTCTTGTAGAGCTTCACGTCGGTGCCGCAGATGCCGGCGACCTCCATTTTCAGCAACGCGGCGTCGGCCGGAATCTCCGGCATCGGGAATTCGCGAACTTCGGTCCTGCTCGGCCCTGTCCGGACTGCCGCCAGCACGTGTTCCATCTGCCCTCCGCGCGTGTCATCTGCGGGAAACCTGAGCCCGCACGTCTCGAGTCGCTTCGATGCCCGGCCATTCTAGCCGCGGCTGGGCGCGCCTAGCGTGCGGTCCTGGCGAACGGCGCCCAGCGCCTGATCTCGCTCCGGGTGAGCTCGGTATAGGCGTCGGCGTCCAGGTTGTTGGGCTCGATGCCCTGCGCGCTCAGGCGATCGCGGACCTGGGTATCGGCGAGCGCCGCACGGACCGCCGCGTTCAGGCGCCTGACGATGTCGGAAGGCACGCCCGCGGGCCCCGACAGCCCGAACCACGTCGTCGCGACGAGGCCGGGGTAACCGCTTTCGGCGAAGGTCGGGATCTGCGCGAAGTCCGGAAGGCGCTTAGCCGACGTGAGGGCGAGCGCTCGCACCTTGTCCGCGCGGATCTGGCCCTGGGCCGAAGACAGGGTGACGAAGGCGGCCGGAATCTGGCTCGCGGTGAGATCGACCAGCGCGGGGACCGCGCCTTTATACGACACGTGAAAGAGGTTCGCGCCGGACTGCGCGCGGAACATCTCGCCGATCAGGTGGCCGTGGGTGCCGCGGCCGGGTGACCCGAACGCAGCGCCCTTCTGCATCGCCTTCGACAGCGCCACGAAGTCGTCGAGGCTCTTCGCTTCGAGACCCGGAGTGACCACGAGCACCGTCGGCGGACCGCCGAGAAAAGCGATGTGCGTGAAGCTTTTCATCGGGTCGTAAGGCACGTCCGAGAGCGCCGGCGCGATCACGTGCGAACCGATGCCGGAGATGAGCAGGGTGTAGCCGTCAGGCGGCGCTTTGGCGACGAGCTCGGAGCCGAGGATGCCCGCCGCGGCGGGACGATTGTCGACGATGAAGCCCTGTTTGAAGCTCGCCGCGAGCTTCTGCGCGAGCAGTCGGCCGAAGGTGTCGGCGCTGCCGCCGGGTGCGTACGGCGCCACGATCCGCACCGGTTTCGCCGGCCACTCGCGCGCGCACGCCGTTGTGGGGAAAACGGCGATGCCTGCGATGATGAGAGCAGTCCAGAGTCGCACGCGCACCTTGTCGCTGCACCGCTGAATCAAAGACCGGAGGACGGAGCTTCAGTTGCTGGATCTGCCGCTGCCGGGGCATGTTACCGAGGCGTTCAGCGCGTGGCAATTTTCCCCATGTCGGCGTAGCGGTGTCGATACCGTCATGCGAGCCGTCGCGTCACCGGCCGCGGTCCCACTCGGCCACGCGCTCGATGACACCCACTTCGGTTCCCTCGAAGAAGGCGCGTGCCTTGCCGCCGGAGCGGTAGCGCGGATCGTAATCGCTCATGTCGAATCCCGCAGCGCGCTCGGCCGTCGTGGCCGCAGTCGAGCCGGTCGTCACGGCAAGGTCTTGGCCGTGCGTGCGGCCCGATGCGAAGTGCGAAATGCAGGCGAAGGCAAGGATGAGTAACAGCGTCAGGGCGTCGCCGTGGGGAGTCGTTTTCATGATGATCTCCTGTGGGTTCAGTGCAGGACCATGGTAGGTCTGCGCTCCCACGGCCCGCGCCCAAGCACTTCACCTTCGGACGGTGAATATTCACGCCGTCTCCCCATGCGAGCCGTCGACCTTCAGCGGGGCTGCCTGGCCCTCATCGTCACCGTGTAAGCGTTCCCGCCGCTCGCAGCGATGTCGGTCTCCACCGGCAGGAACCTGCCGATGACTTCGGCATTCGTGCGCGTGTGCGGCGTCACTTCGGACGTGGTGAAAGTGCCGCCGCCGGCGAGCGCCATCGGCACGAGCAACTGGTCGGCAAGGTGGCCGCCGACCGCGGCGTCGGACGCGAGATAACGCCGCACCTCGTCGATAACCTGCTTCGCCACGGCCTCACTGGTGACGCCGATCTCGCCGAAAGCGCTGAACACTTCGGTGACATTGCGGTGAACCAGTGTCACGTGCAGCGAATTGCCGGGACCTTCGTTGCGCGGCAGGTTGCGTTCGAGCAACTGACTCTCGTTCCATCCGAGTGCCTTTGCGATTGCCGCGAGCTCGCGCTTCGCTATGTTCTCGGGAAGCGCCGCGATCAGGCTTTCGGCATAGGCGTTCACGCGCTCCCCGCGCTCGCTCAGCTCGATGACGCCGAGCGTGCCGACCGGCTCAACGACCGCGACGAGCTCGCCGCCACCGGCGGGATAGAAACCGTGGCGATTCAGCTTCAGCGTGATGTTCGCGCCCATGCGCCTCAGCACCGGCGCGAACGCGCGCTCGAGAAACGGGTACGGCGGCGCCATCGGGTTGTGGGTGCCGCCCTGCAGGGTCACGGTGCTCGCGGTCGGCGCGTGCAGCAGCGCCGGCAGGATCGTCTGCAGCACGAGGGTGCAACTCCCGGCAGACCCGGTGGAAAAGCGATACTCGCCGCCGCGTACCCGATCCGGCGCGAACGTGAGGGTTTGCGAACCGATCTGCGCACCGGTGACTCGCGCGCTGCTCACTTCAGCCGACGCGACCACGGCTGCGAGATGCTGACGCATCAGGCCGGGCCTCTTACGACTCGCCCGGATGCGCTCGATGCGGAAAGGCATGCCGGTGCACATCGACAGCGCCAGCGACGTGCGCAGGATCTGACCGCCGCCTTCGCCTTGGGAGCCGTCGAGGGTCAGCATGGGTTGATCGATCTACTCAAGATTCATTCAGGGATTACGAGTTACGCCGAACGAGAGGTCTTGCCGGCTGCGGGTTTGAAATTCACTTCGAGACCAAGCGCTTTCGCCACTTTCAGCACCGTCGCGAAACTCGGATTGACTATGCGCGACAGCGCCTTATACAGGCCTTCACGGGTCATGCCGGCCGCGCGGGCGAGTTGGCTCATGTTGCGTGCACGCGCCACGACGCCCAGCGCGTGCGCGACGTAAGCGGCATCATCGCCGCCTTCGTCCATCACGGCTTCGAGATAGCGCGCGATGTCCTTCTCCGTCTTCAGGTAGTCGGCGGTGTCGTAACGGCTCACTGCGATTTTTCGGCTCGCCATGTCTCACTCCTTCAACGCCTGGGCCATCTGCTTCGCCCGGGTGATGTCTTTCACCTGCGTGCTCTTGTCGCCGCCGCAGAGCAGCAGAATCACGAGCACGCCCCGCCGAACGTAATAAACGCGGTATCCGGGTCCGTAATCGATGCGCATTTCGACCACGCCTTCACCGACGGATTTGGCGTCTCCCGGATTGCCCATAGCAAGACGGTCGAGCCGCGCCTGAACGCGCGCCGCGGCACGCGCATCGCGCAACCTCGCCAGCCACCGATCGAAAACGTCGGTCTTGAGCAGCTCGACCGGGTGTGAACCATAGTTCTCGTCTAGCGGCATGTCAACTGTAGTTCGCAGGTGGGTCCGAAGAGCTCGTACTTGTCGGTCAGCTGTTTCCCCTCTCCCCGACCCTCTCCCCGCACGCGGGGCGAAGGAGATTTCATTGTTCTCGTCACTGGTTTATCGCGGTGGCCCGTCACTCGTCTATCGCAACAGCCACTTACTCGTTAGCGAAACGCGCTGCAGGCGGGGCGCCCTTCGACAGGCTCAGGACAGGCCCTGCGCTACTCAAAGCGTTAGGTCGCCGCTTTCTACGATGACCTGCTCCACTTCGCCTGCGCCGTTGTTGCGGCGGAAGGCGGCGGCTTCCTGATATTCCAGCGAGCGGTCTTAGTAAGTCGAAATTTCTGGCGCTCTGCCCGGGTCGGATTTTTCACGCCGATCATCAGCACAGTGTCGGACGTCGATTAGGGGACACTCGCCTCGCTGGGAGCAGTTGTGGTCGTGGCCGCAAACTTGCTCAGTCGAGCGATGGACGAATGATTAGGATGCGCGAGATTGGAACCGAAATCGTAAATCCTTGTGAGCATGCACTATCAATCTTTGCGAAACATACAAATGAAGAAGTTATCAATCGCGGTTTTTGTTGCGGCGCTGTTTTCAAGTACGACCCATGCGCAGACCAATGCGGGGGAGCAGAAAGCCGAGCCGAACCTGCCCTTCACTATGACGCAGGTGGCGAGCTTTGACCTGCCGTGGCGCATCGCGTTCCTGCGCGACGGCCGCATGCTCGTGACCGAAAAGGTGGGCCGCGTCCAGCTGGTCACCCCGCAAGGTGCCAAGACCGAAGTGACGGGCGTGCCGCCCAGCTACTATCAAGGCCAGAATGGGCTGCTCGGTGTCTTCGTCTCACCCCATTACGCCACCGACCACAGTGTCTATCTCACGTATGTCGAACCGGGCAATTACGGTGGCGGCCTGGCGCTCGGCCGGGGCCAGCTTGTGCTGGACGGCAACCGCGCCGCGCTGCACGGTTTCGAAGTGCTGTGGCGCCAGGTGCCCACGGGCAAGGGCGGTCAGGCAGGCGGGCAGATCGCCTTCTCGCCTGACGGCAAATACCTTTTCCTCACGGTGGGCGACCGCCAGCGGATGACGCCCGCTCAGGATCCCAACCAGCCCGTCGGCAAGATCCTGCGGCTGACGCTCGACGGCAAACCCGCGCCCGGCAATCCGATGGAGGGCAAAACAGGCGCCGCGACCATTCCCTTGATCGATCCGCCCAGCGATACCGAGGCAGCCAAGACCGCGCGGGTGGTCAGCACCTATACGTTCCCGAAGGCGAACCTGACGCCTGCGGAAACCTGGACCACCGGACATCGCACGCCTTACGGCCTCGCCTTCGGGCCTGATGGTCGGCTGTGGGAAGTCGAGCATGGTCCGCGCGGCGGCGACGAACTGAACTTGATCGAGCCCGGCAAGAATTACGGCTGGCCGCTGGTCGTCTATGGCAAGAACTATAACGGTCTGCCCATCGCCAGCCCTGATACGCGGCCGGACCTCGCGAAGCCGGTGATCTATTGGGATCCGGTGAACGCGCCCGGCAACATCATGTTTTACAAGGGCAGCGTCTTCCCGCAATGGAATGGAAGCGCATTGATCAGCGGCTTGGTCAGCAGAGGAATCGACCGCGTCGCGTTCGACGGCAAGGGCGGCGCGACCGTGGTCCAGCGCTGGACCGTCGGCAAACGCGTGCGTGATATCGAAGAGGCGCCGGACGGCTCGCTTTGGATGTTGGAAGATGCAAGACCCGGCGGCCTCTTCCATCTCACGCCGAAATAGAGCGACCGAAACGCTTTAGGAAATCAAAGGCGGGACTGCGCGACATCGGTGGTTTCGCCGACGTTGTTCGAGCGGGCATCGTCCATCGGAGCTTCGCTTCCACCCGACAGATACTTGCTTGCGATAGAAACATTTTTCTCTGCGAATCATCCGCCAAGCGGCCCTGAGACTGCGTCGTAGGCATATTCCGCCCCAGGCTCGTTGCCTTTCAGGCTGTCTGCGTCGGGCTCTCCCAGATAACGGTCGCCGCGCTTTGCTGCCTGATCGGTTGCGGCGCGCGCACGAGGACTGCGTGTCCGTTGATAAAGCGCAAAGGCTTGCTCGGGTGTGGCTTCGGATTTAAGGCAGCGCGCAAGAATCATTGCATCTTCGATGGCATTCGCTGCGCCCTGTCCCAGGAACGGCAGCATTGGATGTGCTGCATCGCCGAGCAGCACGACGCGGCCGGAAGACCACTCCTCGAGCCACCGACGGCCGAACAAGCCCCACTTGAACACCTGGCCCAGCACCGGCCGGGAAATAACGGTTCGGGTGCCCTCGTCGAAGCTGGAGAACTCCTCGAGGAACTCGTCCAACGGTGCCGGTATAGTCCAGCCCTCTGCTTCCCACTGGTTTCGGTGTGCAACGGCGACGAAATTCAGCAATTCGCCGCGGCGGACCAGATAACGGTTGATGTGCCGGCCCTGTCCGAAGGCCACTGCCGATTCATGCAGGTGTTGAGGCAGATCCGCGGTATCGACCAGTCCTCGCCAGGCCACGAACCCCGTAAAAACCGGGGGCGCCGGATTGAAAAGGGCCTCGCGGATCGTCGAGCGAATGCCATCAGCCGCGATCACCACGTCCGCGATCTCCGAGCGACCATCGGCGAACCGCAGCTGTACCTGTCCATTGCCGGGCTCGACTCGCTCCACGGAGGAACCGAGCCTCAGCGCACCCGGAGCGGTGTCAGCGAGGCGTGTGATCAGCGCATGCTGCAAATCCCAGCGATGCAGACGCATATAGGGCGCGCCATAGAGCTCGCGAAAATCCTTGGTCATCATGCGGAAGATGACGCGGCCGGTGCGGTAATGCCGGTATTCCGTCATTGGCGGCGTGACGGAGGTCGCTTCGAGGTCAGGTCCGACGCCGAGGTGGTAGAGCACTCGTGTCGCATTGGGCGCAAGCGTAATTCCGGCGCCCTGATCGACCAGTTGCGCCGCGCGCTCGTACACAGTAACGGCGAAGCCTGCCTGGGTCAGAGCCAAGGCGGTAGTCAGGCCACCGATGCCACCTCCCACAATTGCGATCTTCATGTTTTCTCGCCTTGGTATGTGCGCAGGGACGACTCCGCCGCGCGGGTGTCACCGCCTTAGCGCCGGTGGTGGAGACCCCAAATGTCTCGCCGATATCGTCAATCAGTGACGACGTTACGGCTGTAATCCGAGGCGCGATACTCGCACGGATTTCGGCCCGGAGCCGCGAGCGCGGCGAAACCAGTACACAATGCCGGTCCGTTTCGTAGCGAAGCACAGTGTGGTGCCATAGCCCCACAAGTGCGATGTGTAAGCCCTTGGAGGAACATTGATGCAATTACGTATGGTCAAGTGCTTGGTTAGCGCCGCGCTGGTCGCCGGCACGGCGAGTTTCGCCGGCGCTCAGAACTATCCCAACAAACCGATCCGGCTCGTCGTACCGTTCGACGCGGGTGGTACTGTCGACACGCTGGGGCGCGTTGTCACCGCGCAGATCACAAAGCAATCCGGCGCGCGCTTCATCATCGACAACCGGCCCGGCGCCAACAGCGCGATTGGTTCGGCGGCAGTCGCGCGGGCGACGCCCGACGGCTACACCGTGCTCAACGTCTCGCCTTCGCTCGTGCTGAATGCACTGTTGGGAAAGGACGTGCCCTACGATCTGCACAAAGACTTCGTGCCGGTCACGAACCTCGGCATCGGGCAGGGCTACCTTCTCGTGGTGCGCCAGGAACTTCCGGTCAAGTCCGTACGTGAGCTGGTCGCGTTAGCGAAAACCCGCGGCGACAAGCGCCTCACTTACGGCACGCCCGGCATCGGCAACGCGCTGCATGTCGCTTCCGAGTTCTTTGCGATGAAAGCCGCCACGCCGCTCCTGCACGTGCCTTACAAGGGCAGCGCCCCGGCGCTCACGGCAATCGCCGCGGGTCAGGTCGATCTCATGATGCTGTCCCCAGCTACCGTGTTTCCGTTCGTGCAGAACGGCAAAGTGCGGCCTATCGCCTTCACCGGGTCGGAGCGCTCCAAAGAATTTCCGAACGCTCCGACAATGCAGGAAGCGGGCGTCGAGGACTGCGTCATCAAGGGCACCTGGGTAGGTTGGTTTGTTCCTGCCGGCACCCCGCGGAAAGCGATCGCGGTGCTCGCCGAAGAGGTGAACAAAGCCGTGCAGAGCCCCGAGGTCGCCAAGATCCTAACGACCGGCGGATTCGACGCGGACGGCCGCTCGCCTGCGGAATTCGCGCGCTTTGTCGAGGCGGAGTGGCAGCGCTATCGCGAAGTGCTCAGGAACGCGAAGATCGAGCTGAAGTAACGCCGCTGGGTACACCAGTCCATCCATGGCCCCCAGTGCCAACTTGCACCTCGCGCGTATGCGGGCAATTCTGCTTTTGGCCTCGGCCGAAAGCAGCGTTTAAAACAAGCGCAGCCTGCCGACCGACAGCGGCACACCTGACTTACCGATAAGCTTCGCGTCAGTCGGCGCGGTGCCACCGCCAGGCAAGTGAGGTGCGAAATGCATGAGTGTCCTTTGTATCGGGCGACCGCGGCAGAGCCGAACGCGCGGCTGGGCGTCGCGCGCAGAGGACGGTGGGCTGCCTGTTGACGACCTAAAATTCCTCCGCCGGATACTCGTCCCAAGGCTGTCTCACCAGCGGGAAAGCGCCGCCCGAGGCGAAGATCTCCTGTCCCGTGGTATAGCCCGCGAGCTCGCTCGCGAGGAAGAGGCATGCGTTCGCGACTTCCTGCGGCTGGCCGAGCCTCGCCATCGGCATGTGGTTCTTGCGGTCCGCGTAGGCGTTCTGGAGCTCGGGATACCACTCGGGGTGCGGGCGCACGGTGTCGATCGTACC